>JAKIST010000083.1 GCA_021648495.1 Draconibacterium sp. | reverse complement strand
TGAGTCCACTCCGAAAAGTGATTTTTCGTCATTGCAACCGCGAGGAACGAAGCGGGAAGCAATCTCAACCTGTTTACTCAATGGCATAAGATTGCTTCGTGCCTTGCAATGACGTACTTTTTGACTTTTCGGAGTGGACTCAATATTTTTGTTTCAAAGGTATATAATTAAAAAGATTGTAAGTTCAAACTGATTTCAGAACCGCTAAAATTACTACTATTTTTTTATTCACCCGGTTATAAATGTGATAAATATGGCTGGTTTCAAATTGCATATTTAGGATTTTTATTTTTATAAAAATAATATTTTTTTGCTCGCTTTCACCCTATAAATATTTATTGAATCTTTCACCCGGTGACTTTCCGTCGCCAGGTGAATAGCTTGAATGTATTGCCTTTCAATCGATTTATTCATCGGGTGGCTTAAAGCCAACCGGTGAAGGTGCAAGGTTGAAACCCTTCACCCATTGACTTTCCATCACCGGGTGAATAATATTTAGTAGCAGTCTAATTGATTTATTCATTGGGTGGACTAAAGGCAACCGGTGAAACTACAAACATGTATAGATTTTGCAAAACAACACCAAAAAAATCCCTCATTTTCAATTTCCTTTTAGTAAATTGTACGCAAAATATCTAAATCAGTAAAAATAGAACATAAAAAATGACAGAGAGAAGAGATTTTATCAAAAAAAGCCTGGTAGGAACTGCCGGGATTGCAATTGGCGGATTAGGATTCAGTGCCAAATCGTATGCTTCCATAATGGGATCCAACGAACGTGTAACAATGGCTGTTATTGGAATTCGTGGTCGGGGGAAAGATCATATAAAAGGGTGGGGAACATTAAAAGACAATCGGAATGTATTTTTGAAAACCATTTGTGATGTTGACGAAGAACTTTATCCTGAAAGGGTAAAAACAGTTCAGGATTTAGTAGGAACAAAACCGCTTACCGAGTGGGACATGCGAAAAGTTTTCGATGACAAGGAAATTGATGCGGTTTCGATTGCCACTCCGAACCACTGGCATGCACTGGCCACTATTTGGGCAGCTCAGGCCGGGAAACATGTTTATTGCGAGAAACCTGCAACCCACGAAATTTGGGAAGGGCGTAAAATGATTGAAGCTGCACGCAAATACAATGTGCGGGTTCAGGTAGGTTTCCAAAACCGATCGATTGCCAATGTTATGGAAGCAATAAAATTTTTACACGAAGGTGGAATTGGCGATGTATATATGGCAAAAGGAAATTGTTATAAACCACGCGACTCGTTTGGAATTGCACCTGACAGCATGCCACCGGCAACACTGCATTACGACAGGTGGTTGGGACCTGCTCAGTGGCGTGCATACAACGTTAAAAAAGGGCACTATAACTGGCATTGGTTCTGGGATACCGGGAACGGAGACACCGGGAACCAGGGACCTCACCAATTCGACATTGCCCGTTGGGGACTCAACAAAAATGAACATCCGGTTTCGATTTATTCAACAGGCGGTATTTATGGGATTAGTCCAAAAGAGTGCGCTCAGGAAACGCCAAATACGCAAACTTCGCTATTTACTTACAAAGATGGAAAAGTATTGGAGTTTGAAACCCGTGGGCGTTACACCAATGGCGAATCGAGCCTAAACATAAAAATAGGCAACATGTTTTACGGAACCGATGGTTATATGGAAGTAAACGGAAGTACATGGAAAGCATTCCGAAAAAGGGAAAGAGAACCCTTTGCCGGTTCTTCCAAAGAAACTTCGAATACGCCCAAAGATCCTACATTCCTTGCCGCTCCAGGTGGAACAGAACACTACGCCAACTTTATTGATTCAATCCGCTCTGGCAGCAACTACGATTTGCATTGTGATATCCGCGAGGGTTTTTATTCATCGGCACTTCCGTTGCTCGCCAACGTTTCGTACCGTTTAAAACGAGAACTTACTTTCATGGGAAAATATGAGAAGTTTGCCAACGACCCCGAAGCGGATATGATGCTTACACGTAATTACCGTAGGCCGTACGTGGTTCCCGAAAACGTATAAATTGAACCTAATAAATTTAAAATCCGGTTTAGAATTGAACCGGATTTTTTTATTAAAAAATTTCTAAATATTGCTTATTTATTAAATGCCTTTATATCTAATTCGTAAAGGATTTAAATAGTTACTCGGGTAATTCTGTTTCTACTTTTTCGTCAGATTTAGGAATTTCTAAAAAATGATTAGCAATTTGAAATACAGGCATATTATCCTTGGTAAGTGTTAGATTTATGACACCGGCAATAACCAATTTTTCCTGAGGGTGTATAAGTATGGACGCTCCACCTCCGGTTACACCGCCATATCTTCCATACATTGCCCTTCCCTGGCTGTCTCTCAATAACATCCAACCGTTGGCCATATTTGATTTAAAACCACCATAGAGATCAGCAGGTTTAAAAAGATTTTCCTTAAATTCATTAGAAAAATAATCAGATTCTAAAATAGCCATCCCAAATTTTACTAAATCTTCGGCATTTGATAAAACTCCTTTAGAAGGAGCCTTGTACCTCATATCCCTGAATGGTGCGTTAATACATTGTGCCAACATATCCAGATCGTAAAAATCTGACCTGCCCTTTATGGTAGCAAAGGGATTATCCACTATTGTATTGGTCAAATGCAGGGGGGCTGTAACATATTCTTTTAGCAATTCCGGGAATTTTTTATTGGTAGCTTTCTCCATAACAGCCCCTAGAAGATTAGTATTTAACATGCTCAGTTCCTCGGAACTCCCCGGAGGTGAATTTAGGGGATCATTCATGAAATTTTCAAGCCCTTTTTGAATATTAATATTAAGACCACTCCAGTCATTTTCGCTGGGATATTCCTTTCTGATACCAGATGTATGATAGGGCAAATATTTTATTGCAAGTTCAAAGTTAGTTGCCGGATAATCATGGATATAATGTTGAACTGTGGAATCGGGGTTTAAAACTCCTTCTTCTACTAACTTTAAATAAATTATACAGGTAAATAATTCTGAAACATCACCAATTCTAAGTTTGTTTTCGCGGGCCATTGGTACATCCAAATCTTTTGAGGCATAGCCCATTCCCTCAGAATAGATCAATTTATTTTCTTTTGCAATTGCAAAGGTTGCACCCGGGATATAGTTTCTGGTAATATAAAGAGCAATATCTTTTCGTACCAGTTTTATTTCATCGATGTACGATTTGTCATAAATTATATCAGCCTGCTTTTTATCACAAGCCCATAAAACCAATAAAATGGCGACTAAAATTAGTATCGAAAAAAAATGTTTCATCTTATTTTTATTATTAAATACTATTTACCAAAACGTCACAAATTTAATTATTTCAGAAAAAATCAGATCTTTCAAAACCTTATCTTTTTTAGTAACCTTAGTAGCCCTGGTTTATCCTCCTAAAAATAACCTTATTTACCTTTCTGGTTACAAATAGGCCTTATTGTTTCTTTACTGAATCCTGATAATATTTAATGAACCTTTGATATTCTTTCTCAAAACTGTGTCGTTTGTGATGTTCCGGCTGATTCAGTATATACTTACAAACTTTATCAATATCAGATTTTGAAACAGAAAAGGCGGAGGCAGATTGTTACCAATGAAAGTGTCCATTTGCAAAGTTATTTTCATTAATAAACTTCTCCGAACTATCTGCAATAATTGTCGCCAAGTCTTGTTCTGAAATGGATGCTGAACGCGAAACAAGAAAATGGACATGCTCTGGGTTAGCATAAATTGCGTATAATTTTGACTCATTATGATTGACAATCCCTGTAATATATTTTTCAATTCGAATACGGTATTTTTCAACCAGAACAGCTTGTCGTTTGTATGTTGTTAATACAAAATGAGTGTACAGGTTGTTGTATTCAATCTTCATAACATATTAAGGTTAATAAGGTTTGGTGAAACTCAACATTAAAATTAACTACTAAGGTTTAAAACCTAAAGATAAGGTTTTTATGAATTGCCATACCATAATTCCTTTCTCTCCCCCCTTAAAATTTCATTTGATCCCTTGTGTTCTGGTATTTGTGTTTGAGTAAAAGTTAAAGGGTGTCCGTAAATTGACGGACACCCTTTAATAACTAAGCAAATTAAATGAACCTAAATTGGTTTAGGTATTTATGAAAAAAAGTGCAATCTATTCTGGTGGTTCTACTGCATACTGTGGATCTACATTAGGTAAACCAGCTGGTTGAACTACGTGAATTAAAGGTTCAATGTTATTTTCAGCTCCGTCATAACCAGTAGTCTGGTTAAGTGTAGCTCGTACGTTACCAATCAGGAATGCTTCATAAACCGGCCACCATACATGGTGAGGATCTATGCTGTAAACAACATCAGGATACGTTACCCATGAAATTTGGTCTCTGTAGAAATTGTTTACTTCCATAATCCTGTCGTAAGTAAAACTGCTTTCTGATAATGATTTTTCGATATCAGCTCCTGTGGAATAAGTTTTACCGTTGTAACAGGTTTTTCCGGTTTTGGCAAAAATTACCGAAATGCGCATGAGCTCGTCATGACGATATTCTTCTCCCCACAATTCACGGGCGCGTTCTGCCAGAACTGCTTCAATACCATCAGTTTGAACATCTGCTGCAGTGTACATTTTTTTTGCGTTGGCACGTGCCCTGATGACATTGATATCATCGGCACAACCCTGGTAGTTGCCTTGCCAGAACCTAGCTTCTGCTCTTAACAGGTAAGTATGTGCAAGACGTAAAATATAAATATCCTGTTTACCACCATCCTGACGGTCAATCCTGTCTTCGAAGTTTTGAGCCCAGAACTTATACAATGGGAAATCGTACCAGCAACGAACTGAATCCAAAGTAGTCTTCTGTCCGTCTTCTCTGTATTTACTGGCATGTACACCCCACCATTTTTCACTTTCTGGATCACCATTTAACAGGGCTTTATTATCATACACCAGAAATTCCATTTTAAACCAGTTTCCGAGTTTATGGCGGTAATCCTGCCAGTCAGTCTCTCCATCATAATTCCAGATTTCATATTCCGAATAATTGCTTGGACGGGCAAATCCCTGGCCACGTCCCCATTTCTGCATTTGCTGGCCATCTTTACCCTGACCAATGTTTATACCAGCTTTACCGTCTGGAGTTTCAATGAAGAACGATTTTGTACCAAAGTTTGGTCCATAGGCACGAACACGTGCTGATCGGCCCCAACCTCCTGCACCTGAGAAACCAGGAGCATTGATGAATGTCCAAATACCTTCGCTGTTATTGGGTTTTTGCGAACCCGCATTCTGGAACAAACGGTTTACAGCATCTGCTGCTACCACAGTATTTTGTCCAAGAAGTGGGTTAAACGGAGCATAGGCGTTGATATTGTTTCCAATTCTAACCGAATCAACATCTACCATATCGTCGGTAAATAATACGTGCTCACTACTATTAATAACAGCACTCAATTGCGCTTCGGCATCGGCAAATCTTTCGTTCAACATATAATATTTAGCTAACCACATTCTTGCAGCTGCAAGCGGGGGTTGACCTACAGCAAGCTCACTACTAGGTTTCATGTGTTGAACAGCAAATTCCAGATCCACTATCATCTGATCCCAGATCCCCTGCATATTGAATGCTTTAAAATCTTGCCTCGCTTTTGTAACTACATTCAGTGGAAATGCCACATTACCAAATTCCATGGTCAACTGAAGGTAGAAAAAAGAACGCATAAAATAGGCAGTTCCCAGAATGTGGTTTCTTTCCGCATCACTTTGTCCGCCAGCCCATTCAACATTATCAATATAATCGATTACCGTATTGCAACTTTTAATACCCTTGTAATTGTCATTGTAAAAGTTATATGTACGGCCTGCACTACCGCCGCTTGGTCTATTCTGGGGAGTAAGATAATCTCTCAGGTCGGCATAAGAAGTTTGCCTGTCGGTTTTACTTACCACGGCAACGTCGCTCATATTCCAGTTAAACTGTTGATTTCGGCCTTCTCCATTAATTTGATCAAAAACCCTGCGGTTTGCATCATCAAGGGCAGTTTGAATACCGGCAGCATCTACAAATGTATTTTCCGGACTAAGGAATGATAAAGGAGCTTCCTGCAGAAACTCTTCACTACACGAGAATGACAATGTAAGCAGTAAGACCAGAATTATCCCTTTAAATTTCTTTATATTTTTCATTTCTATATCTTTTTTAATTTATTATACTTTAAGCACATATTCTATTCCAATATTTATAATGAAAAGTCTACACTAAAGGAAAAAACTCTTGGCATCTCCCTTTGAGATTCGGGATCGCCCTCAACCCATTTTGTCAGTATAAACGCATTCTCTATGTTAAAGGCAACACGTACACTACTGAATTTAATGGTCTCCATTAGATCGGAAGGTAATGTATACCCCAATGTAACATTCTGGCAGCGCAGGTAATCTTTGGATACATAGTAAGGCGCCGCGTCACTTATTCTGATGGAATTAATCCTTGCTGCATCGTTAATCGGATTATCAGGTTTCCAGTATGGTAATTTATACCAGTTGTGGTTTTTAATATAGGTTTGATCCGCGTTAAATGGATTACCCGATCCTCCATACCAACCCAGCTTAGAAAGAAATACTACGCCCAAATCAAGGTTTTTCCACGTTAAGTCGTTTCTCCAGGTAATATACCATGGGTTTTTCGATAATCCCAGGAATGTTTTGTCCTTTGAATTAAGTACGCCATCGTTATTTTGATCCACTACCCTGAAGTCGCCAGGGCTAAATGCGTATTCTGCTGCTTCAGCTTCATCTCCAATCTGATAAACTCCGTTGAATTCATAATTCCAGATTACATCTTTGTTTTCCCCGATAAACCATCCATTATCAAAATCATCCGGTTCTTTCATCGTAACATTTCCGTTTTCATCTACTACGTCAGCCAATTCTCCTGTTAATGAAACAATTTCATTCTGGTTATACGACATGTTAAATGAAGTATTCCATGAAAAATCGCTTTTCTCAACTACCGAAGCATTTATTGACAGGTCAATTCCCCTGTTTTCCATAGAACCAACATTAGTTGTAATTTGCGAGAATCCGGTTACCACAGGTAATTTTTTATCCAGTAATAATTCAGTTGTTTGCGATGTGTATATATCTATAGCACCTCTCACACGTCCATCCCAAAAACCATAGTCAATGCCCAGGTTAAATGCATCGTTTTTCTCCCATGCCAGGGTTGGGTTCGCCATTCTCGACAGATATAGGCGAGGCACAGTAACGTAACCGCCATCGTAATTCAGGTATTTACCGCTACTTAATCGTGCATATGCCGCATAAGATCCAATACCACTACTGTTACCGTTTACACCCCAGCTGGCACGTATCTTCAGGAAGCTTAGCCAGTCAGGACGATCGGCCATAAAGGCTTCGTTTGTAAGCGACCAGGAAGCAGAAACCGACGGGAATGTTGCATATACATTATCAGCTCCAAAACGTGAATATCCGTCCTGTCGAATTGATGCTGACAAATTGTAACGGTTACCGTAACCATAATTAACACGTCCCATCAAAGCTGAGCGTGTAACTATTTCATCAGTCGAACCAGTTTGTGGTTGAAGGCCAAATCCCATGTTGTGGTATCCAAGGGCGGCTGTAGGTTGTAACAAACGTGTCTGTGCATCTGTATACCAACTCTGATTTTTTTCAGCGTTTACAAGTCCGGTAAAATCAATACGGTGTTCTCCAAATTCCTTGTTCCAATTCAGGATGTTATCCAATTGCCACTCATAACTTTCGTTATGTCGCCTACGGATGAAACCACCATGGTTAAATCTTGGATTTCGTGGATCTTCAAATTCTAATCTTTTTCGAATGTCAATACGCTGGGTCCATCTTGAAGTTAATGTGACGCCAAAAGGGAGATTTAATTTGGCATACATTGTTGGGAAAATTCTGTACCTGTCGAATTTTCTTTCTGTCCATGAAGGATTCAACAGAGGATTACTCCGGTTTGAACCGGCACCAGCAGCTCTCAGGTTTTCCCTGGTTTTAATAATTACATTCAGGTCATCCGGGTTGTTTTCCCAGGGCATATCATAAGGAGATGCCGTACGGATAGACCCGCTTCCGACTGATGACCGTCCTTCATCCTGATAAGCCATATTGGCATTTAACCCAACATTAAGGAAATCGGATACTTTAAAATCAAGATTTACACGCGATGTAACCGTTTTAAAGGTTTCCCATAATTGCAAGGACTCATTGTTTTTGTATCCTACTGACCAGTAATAAGAAACACGATCTGTACGGCCTGATATACTCACATTATAATCTTGTCTCAATGCTGGGAGTTCGTATAAGAAATCGTTCCAGTTGTAGGAAACACCTGCAAGGTAATTTTCTTTTTCGTTGTTTTCAAAACCAAGGTTATCTAACCACCTCGAAGTGATTTGTTCAGGTGTTGCACTTGCATCCAGGCTGTTCGCTGCCAGCCAGTCACTTTTATATTGGTCAGGAGTTTTGTCGTATGAACGGTTTGGCGACCAAGGATCGCCGTAACGATCTCTAAGTGCATCATTCAAATCACTTAACCAGTCCATTACTTCATCCCCCGCTGCAAAGACATCCAAATGTTTTCCGCGGCCTACCAGTCCTAACTTGGCATTTACCCGAATGGTTGGCTTTCCTAATTTACCTTTTTTGGTGGTGAATACAACTACACCATTCGATGCACGTGAACCGTAAATAGAGGCAGCACTGGCATCTTTCAACACGTCAACACTTTCAATGTCGTTCACGTTAATCTCGGCCATATCGCCGTTAAAGATAACACCATCCAATACAATAAGTGGACGGTTCGCAGATGCTTCATCACTGCTTTTAGCTTTAATTGTGTTATCTCCACGAATATTAAAGTCAGGTGTGTTCCTTGCATCGGTGCTGTAACCCACTTGCAATCCGGGAACAGCTGAACGAAGCATTTCTGAAACGCTTTCAGGAGCATACTTCATAACTTCCTCTGCGTTAACATTTACAATAGATCCAGTAAGGTCTTTTTTACGGGCGGTACCGTATCCAATGGCAATCACTTCATCCAGCCCGATGGCATCAACTGCCATTGTTACGTTAATTGCTGTTTGATTGCCAACAACAATTTCTTGTGTTTTCATTCCAACAAAAGAAAAGGAGAGTGTAGCATTTTCAGGAACATTTATTAAGGAATAATTTCCGTCGATGTCGGTAACGGTACCGGTAGTTGTTCCTTTTACAAAAACTGTAACTCCAGGTATTGCTACCCCATCGGCACCAACTACAGTTCCGGTAAGTGTTTTTTGCTGGGCGAATGCCCCAAGTTGAGAAACAAGAAAAACCCCAACCAAGAATAACTTTGCCAGTAGCCTTAAATGCTTGCCCGGCAAAGAATTTTGCATTGTACTTTTTTTCATAAGTTTGATTTTTTTAATGAAAAATTAATAGAATTATTAAATTTAATAGAATTCTGAATTCGAGCAATAATGAACAAGAACATCGCTCTTTTCATAAAAAATTGAATACGGATAATAGCGATTTTACATAGGCATTTAGCTTTTAGTTAGTAATTAGTTTAATCTTTTATTGAAGATTTAATAAAAAAAACGAGTAGTTAATTTTTTATTAAATGTGTTTCCGTTTGCGTTAACGGATTCGCAATATAAGGATTTTTTTATATAAAGATCATGCTGACATCATGTTTTTTTAAGAAAAGAATAAATACTTGTTTATTTCTTGGGAAATGTAAAAAACAAAAGGCTGTCCACTGACAGCCTTTTTAACCTAAACCAACTAAACCTAAAAACCACAAACTTACCAGAACGGTAAGCCCGAGATTATTTTTAATATTTTTGACAATCGATGTTACAGATTGTTGAATTTTCAACGTTTTTATTAGAACGAGTTTCAGTGTACAAAGGTATTATTTTTTTGATTTTAACGTTTAAATTATCAAAAAGTTTAAGGTAATATTAAATTTTTTGGCTTGTTCTATTCGTTTCTTACCTTTTTGCTGTCGTATCCAATACCTTTTGGACCGAACCATGTAAAAGCAATAACCTTCTTGCTTTTGTTTCAGGGTAGCCCAACTCGTCCATAATCATTTTAGTTCCACGCATTACCAATTTTTCGTTGGTGAGTTGCATGTTCACCATTTTATTCCCTTTTACCCTTCCCAGCTGAATCATCAAAGCGGTGGTAATCATGTTCAATATTAATTTCTGGGAAGTGCCCGATTTCATCCTGGTACTTCCGGTCACAAATTCAGGTCCCACAATTGGTTCAATGGCGACATCAACATTTTGGGCAAGTAAAGTATCAGGGTTACTTGTAATGCAGCCCGTTAAAATTCCATGTTTTCTTGCATTTTTTACTGCACCAATTACGTAAGGCGTTCTTCCCGAAGCAGCAATTCCTACTACTGTGTCCAAGGCATTAATATTATATTTTTCCAGGATTTTCCACGAAAGATCCTCATCGTCTTCTGCCGACTCAACCGCTTTTCTAATTGCCCGATCGCCACCAGCAATTAAACCAATAACCAACTCGTAGCCAACTCCAAATGTTGGGGGGATTTCAGAGGCATCTAAAATTCCGAGTCGCCCGCTGGTGCCGGCTCCCACATAAAATAAACGCCCCCCTTTTTTCACCCGGGGAACAATTTCGGATACTAATTTTTCTATTTGTGGGAGTACTTTTTCTATGGCAGGCAATATTTTTTTGTCTTCGTTATGAATCCCTTTCAGCAATTCGCCAACGCTCATTTGCTCCAGGTTATCGTAATTCGAACTCGACTCTGTAATGTTCATATTATTTATTTCTGTTTTTTATGAAAATGAATTAAGCCTTTTATTGGTTCTTTTTCAATTGAACCGAGTTGCAAGCCATTTTTTGAAATTACACTTTCTAATAATGTATGAAAGTAAAATGCAACAGATCCTACAAAACTAATTTTCTGCTTGCGGAAATTCGAATAGTTAAAAACATTCCGCTGTAGAAACTCTTCGAACGATTGTTTTACAAGTTGCTCACAATATTCATCGCTAATATTTTCTTTTATAAAAGGTACAAACCGGGATAAAAACTTATTTGGTTTTTCCTTTTTATAAACGCTTTCCATAAAATCGGCATAATTTATTGGAAACTGTTCTTGAAATTTTTGTGCGATATTTTCAGGCATTAATTTTTTAAAATAATCGCTAACTAATTTTCGCCCCAAAACCGCCCCGCTGCCTTCGTCCCCCAAAATAAACCCAAGTGGCGGAGCGTGTTCCACTATTTTGTTACCGTTGTATAAACACGAATTTGAGCCTGTTCCCAAGATACATGCAATTCCTTTTTCTTTTCCCAAAGTTGCGCGGGCAGCTGCCAATAAATCGCTTTGAACATCTATTTTTGCAAATGGGAACAATTCCTGGAGTGCCCGTTTTACAACGTTCCCTTTTCCCTCATTTATTATTCCGGCTCCGTAAAAATAGATCTCATTAATGGTTGTTTTTATTTTCGGGACCAAATTCTTTTGGAGTTCAGTAGTAATATCTTCCGTAGTTCTAAAAAATGGATTTATTCCGCTTGTAGAAATTTTTTCTGAATGGTTTTCTCTACTGAAAAAACACCAACTTGTTTTTGTTGAACCGCTGTCTGCAATTAAAATCATAATGCGAAATTAACCAATTTCTAACGACATGTTCATATTTATTTGTCGTTTTCTAAAGCGGCTTGCAAAGCAATTATATCTTTGTGCAAATCCATATTTATCATGAAAAAGATATTCCTATTCTCGATATTCCTTTTTGCGGTTAACGTGGTTGTTGCCCAAAAATATATTCCCAAACACGAATTTCGTGCAGTTTGGGTGGCAACTGTTTCGAATATCGACTGGCCGTCGAAACCCGGGCTTTCGACCAAAGAGCAGCAAAACGAGGTAATTGCAATATTAAATATGCACAAAAGTTTGGGGATGAATGCCATAATCCTGCAAGTGCGCCCGGCGGCAGATGCATTTTATTTGTCGGAATTGGAACCGTGGTCGAGGTATTTGACAGGGACTCCCGGAAAAGCACCAAAACCTTATTACGACCCGCTGGAGTTTTGGATAAAAGAGTGCCACAAACGCGGAATGGAATTACATGCCTGGCTGAACCCGTACCGGGTGGCGCAAAATATAAATGAGCCACTGGCAGGAAAGCACATCGCATTTCAACACCCCGAATGGATCCTGAAATATGGAAATAAACTTTATTTTGATCCGGGATTGCCACAAACGCGTGAATTTGTAACTTCGGTTGTAAAAGATATTGTTACACGTTACGATGTGGACGCCATTCATTTCGACGACTATTTTTACCCTTATCCTTTGGCCGAAGAATTTCCCGACACAAGTTCTTTTCAACAATACAATCGCGGTTTTTATGTTGAAGACAAAGCCGGCTGGCGTCGCGAAAATGTGGATATTCTTATCCAAATGTTAAATGATACAATTAAGGCAACAAAACCGTGGGTAAAATTTGGAATTAGTCCGTTTGGCGTTTGGCGCAATATTGCCGACGATCCAAAAGGATCGAACACAAACGCGGGGACAACCAACTACGACCAACTTTTTGCCGATGTAATTAAATGGCAGGAAAAAGGTTGGATCGATTATTTGCTTCCACAAATTTACTGGCAAATTGGCCATCCAACGGTTGACTTTGAAATGCTTGCCAATTGGTGGAAAAACCAAACCTACAATCGCGCAATGTATATTGGTCATGCCGTTTATAAAATTGATCAGGCCTCTGCCACAAAAGCGTGGACTATGCCGGATGAACTTCCAAAGCAAATAGAATTATTGCGCACCATTCCCGAAATTCAAGGTTCGGCATTTTATAGCAGCAAACATTTTAACCGCTATTTATTGGGTTTTCAGGATAGTTTAAGGTTAAGTTTGTACAAAAATCCGGCAATTGTTCCAGCCATGAATTGGATTGACAGTATTTCGCCTCAACCAGTTCGGAAAATTAAAAAATCGGGCAAAAAAGTGAAATGGGAGATTGCTAAAACCACTAATGAAATGGATCAGGCAAACCTGTTTGTTATTTATTTAAATGAAGTTGGAGTAGAAATTAATGCTGAGAATGGGAAATTCATCCATAAAATAATTCGTAATAATGAATTTAAATTTTCAAAAATAAATAAGAAAAGGAAAAAATATGAGGTGCGGGTTTCGGTGTTGGACCGGTTAAATAACGAAAGCGAATTAAGTAAGGCTGTGTTTTTAAAATTATAAGTGAGTTCAGTCTAAAAACAGAGGATTTTCATAAAAAGAAAGATTTTGGATGAGATTTTTATTTTTCGATATTTGGTGATGCCTGAGCATCAGCTAATTGAGAAAAATGAAAATATTACCAAAAGAT
>JAKIST010000082.1 GCA_021648495.1 Draconibacterium sp. | reverse complement strand
CTGAAAAAACAAGGAACGGTTCTCTCTAACACTGAAAACTGCGACTGCGACTGAAAACCGATCACTGAAAATTGGCATGCAAAGAACCGTTCCCTCTCTACTGAAAAAACAAGGAACGGTTCTCTCTGAGACTGAAAACTGACAACTGAAAACTGATCATTTCTTCAAATTCTCTTCAAACAACTTAAATATACGCTTGTACTCGTCGGTCCAGCTGCTGGGTTCTTGAAAACCGTGTTTTTCTATCGGATAAACAGCGAGTTCCCAGTTTTCTTTTCCCAATTCAATCAGTCGCTGCGTCAATCTTACAATATCCTGGAATTCAACATTGTCGTCAACCATTCCGTGGCACATTAACAGTGCGCCTTGCAAACCTTCAGCAAAATATATGGGCGAACTGCGCACGTACGCCAAACTGTCTTCCACCGGGGTATTTAAGATGTTTGCCGTGTAACCGTGGTTATAATGTGCCCAGTCGGTAACGGAACGGAGCGCGCCGCCTGCAGCAAAGATGTCGGGCCGATTAAACATTGCCATTAATGTAATAAACCCACCGTACGAACCGCCGTACAAACCAATTTTTTTCGGCGAAACACCATATTTTTCTACCAGCATTTTAGCTCCATCTACATTGTCGGAGAGATCTTTCCCTCCCATGTAACGATAAATACCGGTTCGCCAATCGCGGCCATAACCGGCACTTCCACGGTAGTCCAGATCTAAAACGGTGTATCCATTGTCAACTAAGAAGTTATTAAATTGGTATTCGCGGAAATAGCTGCTCCACCATTTATGGGCATTCTGCAAATATCCGGCACCGTGTACAAATATTACCGCCGGCCCTTGTTTTTCGGGCGATTCAGGACGGTACAAACGGGCGTGAACTTCGGCACCATCTTCGGCTTCGAAAGTTATAAACTCCGGCACTCTCCAATTGTAAGCATTAAATTCTTTGGTGCTTGAATGGGTAATTTGAATTGCTTTTGCTTCCGCTTTGTTTTCCTGTAAATACAACTCTTCTGGTTTGTTGGCATACGAATATCGGATTGCGAGATACTTCTCGTTGGGCGAAAGCGTAACTTCGTTGTTTCCTTCCATCGAAGTCAGTTGGGTAAGTTCGCCACCCCAAACCGGCATTTTGTAAAGGTGGTTTACCCCTGGGTGAACTTTATTCGCGTTAAAATAAAAATGCTTTTTATCGTTTGAAATAAATGCTTGCGAAACCTCAAATTTGCCATTGGTAAGTGCTTTCTTTTCTTTGGTTTCCGAATTAACCGTGTACAAATGCGAATAACCCGATTCTTCAGAATGAAACCACACCGATTTTCCATCGGGCATCCAGCCAATTTCGCCAGTAGAAAATCCCCACCCACCAATTCCGGGACCGCCAATCCACGCTTCGTCACGTTGCCGATCGAGTAAATCGAGTTTCCCGGTTGCCGGATTGAGCAGTAAAATCCAACGATCCTTGTTATCGAGCGACAAAGCTACAACTACCGCCAAATCTTCTGTTTTGTTCCAAACCGGACCTAATAGATTAACCTCCCGGTTTTTAATTTTTGAGCTGTCTGTTGAAATTCTTTCAGGATAATCTTTTAAATAATCGGGTTGATCTTTTAACCCGGGAATCTCATCTGTTTTAATTTTAACGACTTTGTTGCTGTCAACATCAAAAACCGCCATTTCCACTTTGGGCTGTTCGCTCCCAACTTTTGTGCGTGCCTTTTTTTCTTCGGTATATCCCGACTCGGTAACAAATTGAGTAACTGAGGTAGATTTTGTTCCTTCCGGATTTTGGTAAGTGGAGTAAACAACAAATTTTCCTGATGGACTTAACGATGTTCCTCCCAATCGTTTTTTGCCGAGGTATATTTTTGCGGGTTGTTTAATTTTTTCATTTTCATGCTGATTTTTACGTGCTTTACTCATCGCTTCTCTTTCGTTCAATACAACAAAAAGTGCTTTTTGCTGCTCTTCCAACCATTTTCCCTGCCCTTTACTTTTGCGTTCAGGCTTGTCTTCGCCCGTAACAAAATTGGTAATCTGGCGGATCAGGCCTGTTTCAGGATGAATGAGAAACAAGTTGTTGCTTTTTGAAAATGAAATTTGCGAATCGTTCAACACAAACTTTGGGGAGGATGCCCGTTCGAGCCAGTTTGTCAATTGTTTTTCCGTTCCCTTTTTAATGTTCAACAGAAAAATATTGCCATTTCGTGTATAAACTTTCTGCGTTTTGTCCGAGTTGTAACTTCCATATTTGCCAGGTAATTTAATTTTTACCGCTGTTGGCACCTTCTCAATCTCCTTTGTTTTTATTGAATAGGAATAAAGAGATGAAAGTGTGTCCATTTCCGGGTTCCAATCGAAATAAATATTTTCTCCTTTTTCGTCCCAAAAAATACCGGAAGGAGATGTCCCAATCCATTTGTCAGGATTTTGCATTATTTGTTCAATTGTCAGCTTGCTTTTATTGTTTTGTTGAATTTGAGCTGAAGCAACGGTTGAGATGAAAAAAAGGACAACAATTAATAAATTTTTCATTTTATAAGATTAGAAGTTTATTTGATCGGGATGAAAACCAATGCGTTTATTTTGGTCGAGCTGGTCAATTTTATTCATATCTTTTAAATTCAATTCAAAATCAAAAATATTGGCATTAGAAATTATCCGCTCGGGTGTTACAGATTTTGGAATTGTAACAACACTCTTTTGAATGTCCCAGCGCAATACAATTTGCACCGGGGTTTTTCCGTATTTGGCTGCGAGTTCCTGTATCAACGGAACATCGTTTACTTTTCCTTTCATTATCGGAGACCAGGCTTCTAACTGAATGCCCTTGTTTTGGCAATATTCTAAAAGTTCAGGTTGAATTAATTCAGGATGAAATTCTACCTGGTTAACAGAAGGGATTATTTTGCATTCTGGAAGAAAATCTTCAAGGTGGTGAACCAAAAAATTACTTATCCCGATGGCTCGAATTCTTCCTTCTTCATATAATTCTTCAAGTGCTTTCCATGTTTCAAACGATTTCTTTCCCTTCGGCCAGTGGATGAGGTATAAATCGAGATAACCGGTTTGCAGTTTATCGAGGCTCTCTTCAAAAGCTGCCAATGTAGTGGTGTAACCCTGTTCGCTGTTCCAAACTTTTGATGTTAAGAAAATATCTTCACGCGGAATTTTACTCTCTTTTATCGCTTTTCCAACTCCTTTTTCATTTTGATAAATGGCTGCCGTATCGATGCTGAGGTATCCATTTGTGAGAGCTGTTTTTACCGCATTTTCTACTTCTTCTCCGTCTTTCGATCGAAAAACACCCAAGCCCAACCAAGGCATTTCTACTCCGTTATTCAATTTTACTTTCGATGAAATATTCATAATGTTCACAAATTTTTGACGAACCACTAAAATAATGTTTTTTTTCTGGAAGAGTGAGTTTTACCCTTATCCATTTCGAATGATTATTTTAGTTTTGTTGATATTTTGAAAAACGATACGAGAATGAAGGTTTTTAAATTTGGTGGAGCTTCGGTAAAAAATGCCGAAGGGGTGCGTAATGTGGCAAAAATAATAAATCGTTATAGCGATAATTTGGTGGTGGTTAGCTCGGCCATGGGAAAAATTACCAATTTGTTGGAAACTTTGGGAAAAGCCTATTTTGAAAAAGATGGAAAAGCTGACAGTATTTTTAATTCTTTCAAAGCCTATCATAATGAAATTTGCGCAGAGCTTTTTGAGGAACGTAAAACTCCGGATTCGGTGCAAAACCTCTTTACTGAATTGGAGATTAAGCTGAATAAAACACCTTCGCTTGATTTTGATTTTGAATACGATCAGGTTGTAAGTTTTGGCGAAATGACTTCAACCCTCATAATAAGCGAATATTTGAATGTGGCTGGCCGTAAAAATAAATGGATAGATATTCGTACCTGTTTACGGACTGACAATAAATTTAGGGATGCTTCGGTTGATTGGGAATTGACAGAAAAACTCGTAACAGGGATTTTTAATTTTGAAAAAGAAAGATTGTATGTTACACAAGGATTTATAGGTGCTACCACATGGAACCTAACAACCACACTTGGTAGGGAAGGATCCGATTTTACAGCCGCAATTTTAGGGAATGTTTTAAATGCTGAAAGCGTTTCAATCTGGAAAGATGTTCCGGGAGTCCTGAGTGCCGATCCAAAAAAGATGGAGGGAACGGTAAAAATTGATGCACTGTCGTATCGCGAAGCAGTTGAGATGACCTACTCGGGGGCAAAGGTTATCCACCCAAAAACAATGAAACCTTTGCACAACAAGGGGATTTCATTGTATGTAAAATCGTTTTTATCGCCCGATGATGAGGGAACGGTTATCCATAATATTGATCATAAAATTGAGCTGCCACCAATTTTTATTCAAAAGGAAAACCAGGTTTTGGTAACACTTTCACCCAAAGATTTTTCGTTTATAAATATTGAAGATATTGAGAGAGTTGTTAATTTTCTCAAGGAAAACCGGGTAACAGTTACTCTTATGCAGCAGTCGGCCATCGACTTAAACCTGGTGCTGAATGATCCAGATGCCAAATTGGAGAATATTTTTCAGGAGTTGATGCCTTTTTATACCGTCCGCTACAATATCGGTTTAACCTTAATTACCATCAGGCATTATACTGAAGAAACATTGGATTGGATGGTAAAGAAGAAAGATATTTACCTTGAACAACATAGTAGGTTAACGGCCCGGATGCTTGTTAAACAATAATTTTTTTTTTGATTGCTTGATTATTAATCGGGATGGAAAACAAATTGTTGTAATTTTATCGTGCCTTAACTTACATATTAATAAAACTGCGTTAGAAAATGAAGCAAAAAAAGATTTTACCATACGCCATCGGACTCGTTGTAATTGCCATTATTGTTTTAATTGTGGGGAAAAAACAGGGATGGTTTGGCAAAGATTTTACGGTAAGCATTGCTACCGAAAAGGTTAAAAGTAAAACTTTAACTGAATTTATTACTGCAAACGGGAAAATTCAACCCGAAACTGAAGTAAAAATCAGCCCCGATGTTTCAGGCGAAATAATTGAACTTTATGTGGAAGAAGGCGATGAAGTGTCAGTTGGCGACCTGCTTTGTGTGATTAAACCCGAAATGTATATTTCGGCGTTAAACAGGGCGGAGGCTGCTTTGAATTCTTCGAAAGCAAGGTTGGCACAAACCGAAGCTCAGCAGATTGAACGCGAACTGGCTTTTAAAAGATCGAAGCTACTCTACGAAAAAAGCACAATTGCTGTTTCAGAATTTGAAACTTCGGAAGCAGCATTTAAAGTTTCACAGGCGGAAGTTAAAGCAGCCGAATTTGCGGTTAAAAGTGCCGAAGCTACCGTTTCTGAATCAAAAGAACAGCTAACAAAAACAAAAATATATGCACCAATTTCTGGAACAGTGGCAGCACTGAATGTTGAAAAAGGCGAGCGCGTTGTTGGTACAAATATGTACGCTGGTACTGAAATGATGGTGGTAGCCGACCTCGAAAAAATGGAAGTTCAGGTGGAAGTGAATGAAAATGATATTGTAAAAGTTGCTAAACACGATACCGCATTAATTGAAGTTGATGCCTATTTAAACCGTAAATTTAAAGGGATTGTTACCGAAATTGCAAACTCTGCAAGTACTACTGGAACTACTGCCGACCAGGTAACCAATTTCGATGTAAAAGTGCTTTTGCTTCGTGCTTCGTATGTAGATTTAATCGATTCCACTTCCGGGAATTTTTATCCTTTCCGCCCGGGAATGTCGGCAACGGTTGATATTCTTACCGAAACCCGCGAGAATGTAATTTCTGTTCCAATTTCTGCGGTAACAACCCGAATTAAAAAAGAGGGCGGTGGAACCGTTGAGGTGAAAGACGAAATAGCAGAAAATAAAAATAAAAGTGAAGATGAGCAAGAAGAGAAGGAAGTTGTAGTTAAACGTGAAGAGAAACAAGAAGTTGTATTCCGTTTTAAAGATGGCCGGGTAGAAAAAGTGGAAGTAAAAACCGGTATTCAGGATAACAACAACATTGAGATTTTAGAAGGAATTAACGAAGGCGACGAAGTAGTTGTGGCTCCTTACAATGCCATAAATAAAATATTAAAAGATAGTATGCAGGTGAAAGTTGTGAAAGAAGAAGACCTGTTTAAGGTGAAAAAATAAAGTATCGAATTTGAGTTGCCTTTAATATAAAATATCATGCCAATCTGTCAATTGAGGAGAAATAGGGTTCAATAATGTGAGATTCCCATTTTCGCGGGAATTAGAAATTCACTTTCCTGTAAAATATTGCCGTGAATCCAGTTGCGTTAAATTAGTAGCCTTCACCCGGGTAATTTCCAATGTAGAACTCTCCTGGATCTTTTCTCCATTGCTTGAATACGATTTGTTCAACTCAATTTTAGCGGGCTTTAAAGTTTCATAATAAATAGAAAAATTATAACTTACATTTTCAAAATAATTCTTGTTTGTACGCCCAATTGCAAGCGATCTTCCCTGTCGGTTATTTTTAGGTGATTCTACTTTACCTTCAATTTTTAATATTGAATAATCTTCTTTGTTAATGGTGATTTTCCCGTCAAAAGAAGTTGCATAAAAATCGCCCGAACCAGCAAACGTGGGTTGTTTTTGTTTAAACGAGATTACCCAATAATATTTGCCATCGATATTTGGTTCGCTGTCTAATTTCAATTGAAACCCGTTTGCAAGTGCCGGATTTAAAACTGAAGATGCAGAACGTGCCCAGTCCAACTCCAACAGCTCGTCTAAATTTGTAAACCCGGTTACAAATCGGTAATCTTCATCCCACTTCTCTTTTTTAATGGAATATTTCAACGATTGAAAAGCATCCTTTTTCGAAGGGTTTGCATAACCGTTTCTATCGTATATTAATACTTCAGCATTTTGTTTTACCGTAGCATTGTTTGCTGTTTTCTCAGTATTGTACTCGCCTATTAAATTGTAAGGGCCTTGGATAAAATTATATGGGATATTTTCTGAAGCCATTCGTAAAATCCGGATTAGTACCCTATTTTGAGCGGCAATATCAATATCTTTAATTTCGTACGATTGTGCCTCCATTTTAACAACATTAAATTCTTTGTCGAAAAGCGATTTTACAGGAAACTGTTTATTTTTAAAACCTACCGCCGAAAAGAAGATATTTTTCGATACTAATTCCTGCGGAATTTTTAGTTCAAAATTGCCCTCGCCATCACTTGCAGTTCCAAAAAAAGTGCCCTCCAAACCAATGTTGGTGTACGAAATTGGTTCGTTTGTAGTAGCGTTAATTACCTTTCCCTTAATTGTTTGAGCAATTTTTCCCGCTTGCTGGGCCACGGAAATAATATTCATTCCCAGTATTAATGTTAATAGATATAAAGTCTTCATTTCAAAATAAATTTTATTAAAAGTAAGGTTTTCGCCCGAATAATTTGTCTGATATAAAAATAGAACAATATATTAAAAAAACGGTTTATATTGTTTCCCTTATTAATAACGTTATCCTATCGAATTATTATTCGCTATATTTGTTAAAATCAAAATGAAAAAATTATGGCCCAGAAATATTTTATATTAATTTTTAGTGCTTTGTTAATTGTGTTTACATCGTGTGTTTCGAAAAAAAAATACTTGGAAATGCAAGCAGGACGGTTGAAAGCGGAAAAACTTTCGCGGCAATTGAATGACGAAAACAGTGCAAAAGCTACACGGATTAAAGCATTAATTGCCGATTTCGAAAGTATGAAAAATGAGTTGTTGGAAAGCAACGCCATCAAAGACAAATACATCGATTCATTAAACAGTGAGATTTTTATTCTATCGGAAAATATAAATATACAAAAGGAGTCGTTGCAAGAGTCTAATTTTAATCTCGGTTTTGAACAACAACGTTTGACCAATGCGCTGAATGCAAAAGATAAAACGATAGGTTTGTTGCAAACAAAAGTCGAACAATTGGAAACGGAAGTATCCAATGCCAACTCGGTAGTTAGCCAGAAAAATTTTGAGATTGGACTAAAAAATGATCAGGCGAAAGTATTGGAAGGTAAAATTAAAACGGGCGATAATAAAATAAATGTATTACAGGCTGAACTGGAAAAGGTGAAAACCGAAACCAGAAAATTACAAGCTCAAATGAAAGAAAAAGAGGCTACCATTACAAAGCTGGAAAACAACGTAAAACTATTGAAAAAGGAGATAGGAAATTAGTTGTGAACCTTATCATTTCGATGCGTCGGCTGACGAAGAGACATCTTTTCATTGTTGCAGGTTTCTCTGTCATCCTTCCTAAATGACATTTCAATAGTGATAGTACCTGATAAATTAGAAGATGTTTTGTTGAATTATTTAATATTTAAAAACTATGAAAAAGATAACTTTTTTTGTGTTGATCGGAGTTTTTAGCCTGGCAACAATTCGTTGCAGCGATGGCGGAAAATCAATTTTTAACGGTAAAAATTTGGATGGTTGGGTAATTCACGGTACCGAAAAATGGTACGTAGAAGATGGACTTTTAATTTGCGAGAGTGGCCCTGACAAAGAATATGGTTATCTTTCTACCGAAAAAAATTACGATAATTTTGAAATTACCCTCGAATTTTTGCAAGAAGCAAATGGGAATAGCGGTGTGTTTATCCGCTCTACTTTTGAAGGCACAAAAGTAAGTGGCTGGCAAGTTGAAGTAGCTCCGCCAAATCACGACACCGGTGGTATTTACGAATCGTACGGTCGTGGTTGGCTTGTTCAAATTCCCGATGAAAAGGAGAATATCCTGAAAATGGGAGAGTGGAACAAAATGAAAATCCGTGTTGTTGGCGGGGAAGTTACAACCTGGTTAAATGGGCAGCAAATGGCAGATATTACCGATGATAAAATTGCCGAAGGGAAAGGTGCCATTGCTTTGCAGATTCATGCTGGTGGAGGTATAAAAATAAAATGGCGTAATTTGAAAGTTAAGGAGTTGTAATTGCTTCGACCGTCATTCCACGTGTTCACCTAATTTTTTTATGTGAAACAAAGTGCAAATGACATCACACTGAACTTGTTGCAGGGTCTTTGAAATAATATCCTTCATTAGTAGTGGACACCCAAATTTTATTGGGCATAATGAGTAAATGACAGCAAAGTGCTAAACCTTTGGCAGTCGTACCTCCATCGGAATGACAATTTCGTGTGTAATCGAGGGGAGGAAAAAGGGACGGCTCCGCCGTCCCTTTTTCCTCCCCCAATATACTGCAACACCTGTCATTCTGAACGAAGAGAGGAATCTCATTTCGTATCTACTAATTTTATGGTTGACGTGATCGTTATAAATAAATTGGATTGAATACCAGTATGTTACAAAAATCTGTCATTGGTAGTCACCACCCATTTCTTAGAATGAGCATAATGAGAGAATGACAGTACCGGGAGTCGGACTTTTCCCAAAGGGATGCCTATGGCGCCAAGTCCGACATATTTTCTTCGACTTGGGAAAGTCGAAGTCCTAGGGAAATCTGTCATTGGTTGGGTCCTCCTGATTTTTGATTAGAATATAACAAGCAATTTATATAATGTCACTGGTAAACGGAAATCCAGATATTTGGCGCAACATTCAAAAAATAAAGCATAAAACTGAAACGATTTAATACGATTTTCAAGTCAGCTCAAATTCTGGCAATTATTACTCTTGTAGCTTGCTCTACAAACAAGAATACAATTGATTATACAAAATTTGTCGATCCAATGATCGGAACCGGTGGACACGGACATACTTTTCCGGGTGCTACCGTTCCGTTTGGAATGGTACAAATTAGTCCCGATACGCGCTGGGAAAATTGGGACGGTTCGTCGGGCTACCACTATTCCGATAAAACAATTATGGGTTTCAGCCAAACTCACTTGAGTGGAACCGGGGCACCAGAATATTGCGATGTGTTATTGATGCCCACTGTTGGCGATGTGCAGATATTGCCCGGCGATGAAAATGATTCGAAAACAGGTTACCGCTCTGCTTTTAGTCACAGAAATGAAAATGCTTCGCCCGGATATTACAGCGTTCTTTTGGATGATTATAATGTACTGGCCGAGTTAACCGCCACAACCCGAACAGGTTTGCATCGTTATACTTTTCCTAAATCAGAAAAATCAAATATTATTATTGATTTGAAAAACAGGGATTTTGTACTGGAGTCGAACATCGAAATTATTAGCGATACCGAAATTCAGGGACTTCGTAAATCAAGGCGGTGGGCAAAAGAACAGTACGTATATTTTTATGCTAAATTTTCGAAACCATTTGCTTCTTATGGAATTGCAATTGACGATAAATTGGTAGATGGAATTCAAAAGGCGGAAGGGAAAAACATCCGTGCATTTGTACAGTTTCAAACCAAAGAGAAAGAGGAAATTCTTGTGAAAATTGGAATTTCTGCGGTGGATATTGATGGAGCCAGAAAAAATTTGGAAGCTGAAAACCAGAACTGGGATTTTGAAGGAGTGATGGAAAATGCCAAAGAAAAATGGAATAAGTATTTGTTGAAAATTGAAGTGGAGGGAGGAACAGAAAAGCAAAAACGGATTTTTTACACCGGATTATATCACACCGCAATTGCCCCAAATGTATTTATGGATGTGGATAAACGATACCGCGCGGTTGACCATAAAATTCACACGGCAAATGGGTTTACCAACTACACCGTTTTTTCGTTGTGGGATACGTTTCGGGCTGCCATGCCGCTTTACACAATTATTGACCCATCCCGGTATTCCGATTTCATAAAAACCTTTTTGGAAATGTACCGCATTGGTGGCCGTTTGCCGCAGTGGGAACTGGCAGGGAATTATACCGGTGTAATGATTGGCTACCACACGCAATCGGCAATTTTAGATGGATACGTAAAAGGTATCTGCGGATTCGATGCTGAACTGGCATTTGAAGCCATGAAAAAGAGGGTCCAGAACATTGCCTATTACAACGATCTTGGGTTTATTCCGGCCGATAAAGTTGGTGGCTCGGTTTCAATGGTAATGGAATATGCCTACAACGATTGGAGTGTTTCCCGCATGGCGAAAGAACTCGGCAAAATGGAAGATTATCGGGATTACAGTTATCGGGCACAGTTTTATAAAAATTTATTCGATTCGTCAACAGGTTTTATGCGGCCTAAAAAATTGGATCGTAGTTGGGTACAACCTTTTGATCCCTCGGAAGGGAGCGACCATTTTGTGGAAGGGAATTCGTACCAATATAGTTTGTTTGCCCCACACGATGTGGATGGTTTGATTGATTTGATTGGCGGCGACCAAAAGTTTATCACTTGGATGGACACGATGTTTACTAAAAAATCAGTACACGATGAAAATGCAATTGATGCAACCGGATTGATTGGACAATATGCACACGGAAACGAACCAAGTCACCACATGGCATATTTGTACAATTATGCGGGTGCGCCCTGGAAAACTCAGAAAATTGTTCGTCAGATTTTGGATACTTTGTACGATGATAAACCCGATGGATTGAGTGGGAATGAAGATTGTGGACAAATGTCGGCATGGTATATTTTAAGTGCTATGGGATTTTATCAGGTTTGTCCGGGAACTCCGGATTATGTAATAGGAACTCCAATTTTTGAAAAAGTTTCTATTCATTTAGAAAATGGGAAAACATTTACTGTTGAGGCAAATAATGTTTCACCAACGAATATTTATATTCAGTCTGCTAAACTTAACGGCGAACCTTTGAATAAATCGTGGTTTACGCACGATGACATTTTAAGCGGTTCGAAATTAGTTTTTGAGATGGGAGCCGTTCCAAATAAAGAGTGGGGGGCAGCCAAAGAAAATCGCCCGTTCACCGAAAAATTTGAGGAGGCAGCAGAACTTCCTTATGCGCTAACCACCGATGAATATTTTCTACACTCGGCTAAAGTTCAGCTAAAAAGCCACGATCAGGAAGCTGTGATTTATTATACAACTGATGGAAGCAGGCCAACTAAAAAAGCACTGCTTTACACTAAACCTATTTTGTTGAATAAAACGACAGATGTCCGATTTGTAGCTTTCAAAGATGGAGTATTACCAAGTGTCCCGGTATCGGTAAAAGTGACAAAACTGGAGTTTGAGGCGTTCAAAAATTACGAGGGCAAAGGTAATTTTGTACATGGATTGAATTACAAATATTACCATGCCCATGTAATGGATGTGGACGACCTGGATGATTTAACGCCCATTGAAACCGGTATTATTCGAAATTTTACAATTGATGATCGTAAACGCGAAGATTATATTGGATATATCTATTCCGGGTATTTATCTATTCCGCGAGATGGGATTTATACCTTTTCCATAAACGTAAACGACAAATGTGTACTTTCTATTGATGGGAAAGAATTTATGCGGGGCGGTTTTAAAACCATTGCACTGCGCAAAGGAAAGTATAAAATTGATGAGAAATATTTTCAATTGGGAGCCAGAAAATTTAATGTTATTAGTTGGGAGGGACCGGGAATCGAAAAAAAGGAGATACCGGCTTCGGCTTTATTTCACTTAAAGAAATAAAATATACACGTAGGTGGAATTATTCTTTACTATTGTTTTCAGAATTCCCTGCCTGTTCGGCAGAGATGGAATTGGCTCAGTCAGACAGTCACAGTGAGCGGAGTCGAACTGTGTTTCATTAAGTTGTAATTTAATTCCGGCAACGCGTAAAATTCATTAATATTGAAATAATATAAAAGGGTAATTGCATGTTCAAAAAAATTATAAAATACTTATTCTATGGAATTTTGTCGTTGCTATTTATCTCTTTTTTGATAATTTCTGCACTTGTTATTCGATATAAAAATACCGTAAATGTAACGTCCGGGCAGATGCAAGTTCCCTTTCAACCGGGAGAATTGGGCCAGTGGGTCGATCCTTTTATCGGAACCGGTGGTTTTCCCGTTTATACAAGTGCCGATGATATTCCGGGAGCAACCGTACCCTTTGGAATGGTCCGGCTTAGCCCCGACACTAAATATTTTCTTGACACCGATTCGGAGGAAGACAATACGGTTAGTACCGGTGGATATTATTATGGCGACAATAAAATAATGGGATTTAGTCACATACACCAACTGTTTGAGGATCAGTTGTTTTAGGGGTGGTTTTATCCACCTCAATTTGTATTCGCTACCTACGCTGGCATAACGCAAATAAAGCTGTCTTGGAGTTCACACCGAGCTTTGCACATCATTATGCCCTAAAGGATTAGCTGCGCGTCAAAGCAGCCAGTGAGTTTAAGGAGTGCGTAGCCTGCCTCTTGTGCAGATTATCGAACATCGACGCTTGCAATACCGCAAAGTAGTCGTTTAATATAAGCTAACAAAGGTGAGCAAACTCTCGCTTAGCTCAGGCTTAAATCTGTCTCATTTTATATGAAGACGGACACCACACATTTGGGTTTGTAATAGGT
>JAKIST010000081.1 GCA_021648495.1 Draconibacterium sp. | reverse complement strand
CCTTAGAAAAATTTAACGGGGTAGGTTTTGCATCTTACCAAACCGGTTTTGCCGTCGGGCATAATGGCATAGTATTTAGAACCGATGATGCCGGTTATTACTGGAGTGAAGTTTCACCTATTGAATACAACGATACCGACTCAACGGTGACAGTTACATCCAAATTTAATAGAATACATTTTTGGAGAATTTCTCTCACATGCAATCATTGGAATTCTTGCTAAAATATTGGCTGTATAAATTACTTTATCTGCACTCATAACAAAACCGAGGAAGCATAATGGTTTTATTTTGCGTAAAAGTTTATAGAGTGAGAATGTACGTCTCATTTTATCTTTTATCCCGTTATTAAATCCAAACTTATGCCATTTTACTTTTTCATTAATTGGGTAAAAACTTTTGGCGTCATTTTTATCCCATGATATTAGGTGGACATCATAACCTCTTGAATCTAGCTCATTAGAAAGCCTTATTATCATACGCTCTGCCCCGCCAGAACTTGCTAGGCAGAAAAAATAGAGAGCTATTGGTTTTTTATCTGGCATGGATATGATTAAATCTTTATTTTTTAGCCTCAACAAAAAATGCCAAAGCATGATTGTTTATATTTTTATCAGCATAATGGTTTTTACAATTTTTTCTATGCTTAATTTTAGCGTATAATAAATCTAATAATATGTTAAAATGTGTCCTAATCTTTCGACAAGGCCCTGGTAATCCTGAACATGTAGCACCTGTCGTAAATGGCCCCCACAGCACAGACTTAATATTTATTTCCTTAAAACCTGCATCGCTTAGAGATTTATGCCACCAGCTCATCGTTGGGCGAAAAAAATCGTCTGGATGTGCGTGGATTGGGAATAAAAATGGAACTGATGTTATTAATTTTCCTTCATTTTTGAAAGCAGTCAACAAATTAGGATACAAAGGTACGTTAGCTTTGGAATATGAAGCCGAAGGCGATGATCCGCTTCCGGGAATGATGGAATCTTTTGGATATATAAAAGGTATTTTAGCAACAATGTAATATTGGATTTGTTTTAGGTCTTCCGATTTAGGTCTTCCGTCTTCAAACCAATAACGTTTATTTAATATGCAATAGTTTATTCTTTACTACTCAGCAGATTTAAAGCCTTGGTTATCAATAGTCCCATGTTTTTCCCATTGGGATTCCTATGGAAAGCTTGGGGGTAAATATTGTGAGAATTTGTAGTTTTGGTGGGATTTTTGTTTTTCTTGAACAAAAATCAGGACAAAATGAATTGATAACCAGAGGTTTAGCTTTTGGGTGAACTGCTGAGCAGTAACGTTTATTCTTTTACAAATAATGAATTGAAAACTAATAAAATATGAGTACAAATAGAAGAGATTTTTTAAGAAAAGTTACTGCCGGAGCAGCGGGTGTTGCAGTTGGAGGAGCAGCAATGGGGATGTCGGCAAAAAGTTACAGCCGGATAATTGGGGCAAACGACAGATTGGGTGTTGCTATATTCGGATTGGGAAGAAGGCTCGGTGCCTACTATCAACCAATTGGCAGAAAAGAAAGCAACGTTGAACTGATGTATTTATGCGATGTAATGAAAAGCCAGCGCGAAAGGGCAGCTAAGAAATTTTCAAAATACATCGACTATAAACCGAAACTGGAAAACGATTTTCGCAACATTATTGCCGATCCAAAAGTAGATGCAATTTTTAATGCCACTCCCGATCACTGGCATACACCAGGAGCTATTTTGGCAATGAAAGGAGGAAAACATGTTTACGTTGAAAAACCATGTAGCCATAATTTGAACGAAAGTGAATTGATAGTTGCAGCCCAGGAAAAGTACAACAAAGTGGTTCAGATGGGCAACCAACAGCGTTCATCGGGGCATACCATGGAGATTATTAAAGAAATCCATAATGGAATAATTGGAACTCCATACAAAGCATTGGCTTTTTATACAAATAAAAGAGGTGAAGTTCCGGTTCAGAAAAAGGTCCCGGTGAGAGAAGGTTTAGATTAGGAACTTTTTCAGGGACCGGCTATCCATCGCGAATATACCGAGGAAACCTGGAATTACAACTGGCATTGGTATGGATGGAATTATGGTACTGCCGAAGCTGGAAACAATGGTACGCACGAATTAGACGTTGCCCGCTGGGCTTTGCAGGTTAATTATCCCACCCGTGTTGATGTGGAAGCTTCGAAAAGGCATTTTATGAATGATGGTTGGGAAATGTACGACACCATGTTTTCTACCTTGAAATTTAGTAACGACACCGTCATTAATTGGGACGGGAAAAGCCGAAATGGTTATGATACGTACGGTGGAGGCCGTGGTACTATTATTTATGGCAGCGAAGGTTCTGTATTTGTTGATCGTGGAAAATATATCCTTTACGATCGGAACGGCAAAATGATCAAAGATAATAAGTCATCGTCGAACGAAGCAGGCACTGCTCTTGGCGGTGGTGGAGATATGACCACCGCCCACGTAGTAAATTTCTTCGATGCAATTCGTGGAAAAAGTAAGCTCGACTCGCCAATTGCTGACGGTGTTGTTAGTCAGGCCTTGGTCCATTATTCAAATATTGCTTACCGCATCGATAAAGGTTTCGATGTAGATGAGGTAACAGGTAAAATGTACGATCGCGATGCTATGAAATTATGGAAACGCGATTACGAACCTGGGTGGGAACCTACTGTTTAAAATTACATATAAATAGTCTTTGCAAGAAAATGCCAAATACTGCGTTACTCTCGTTTTGAAAACAGTCATTTGCAAAAGCAAATTCCTTGATTTTCAAAACTTCGAAAGCCTTGTCTTTGACGTTTTCTTATCAAAGACTTGAAAAAGTGGAGTTTTCTTGCAGGCACTAAATAACAAGGAAGTTAAAGACAGTAGATACAGAGCAACTTGTTCGACCATTGTACTGTCTTTATCTTTTTTTTACGTCATGCTGAACTTGTTTCAGCATCTCTTGATAAGTAAAGGTTCCGAAACAAGTTCGGAATGACGCTCTTTAAATATTCGTTACTACTCAGCAGGATTAAACAGAAGATAACCAGAATGTTAGCAAATAGAAAAATGAAATAAAAATAACTAAAATCCTCGTTAAAAAGCATAAGTTATTGATTATTAGTCAAATATAACTTGAAAACATACCTTTGTTAAAAACTTAAATCTATCATCTAAACATCTGATTATCTTTTGTTTACTTGCATAGAATACCTGCTGAGTAGTAACAAATATTCAGCATAAACTTTAACCCAAATGACTTCAAGAAGAAAATTTATAAAGAAATCGGCTGTAACTCTTGGTGCAATTACAATTGTTCCAAGTCATGTTTTATTTGCAAAAAATGAAATCAGAAATACCTTAGGCAAAATAATCCGTGCGGCTTCTGTTGTGCCCAGCGACAAAATAAATATGGCTTTTTGTGGTATTGGAAACCGGGGCGGTAGCGACTTAAGATCTTTCAATAAAACAGGCCTGGTCAATACTACTGTTTTATGCGATGTTGATATGGGCGCACCCCACACAACTGAAAACATGAAAGCGTATCCAAAAGCTAAACGTTATCAGGATTTTCGGGAAATGTTTGATAAATCGGGGAAAGAGTTTGATGCCGTTTGCGCTGGAACACCGGATTTTTCGCACTTTTCGATTGCTGTTCTGTCCATGTCGCAGGGAAAACATGTGTATGTTGAAAAACCGTTGACAAGAACTTTTAATGAATCTGAAATTCTTATAAAGGCTGCCAAAAAATATAAGGTTGCCACCCAAATGGGTAACCAAGGACATTCTGAAGGCAATTATTTTCAGTTTAAAGCCTGGGTAGAAGCCGGTATTATTAAAGATGTTACAAAAATAACCGCCCACATGAATGGAAAACGTCGCTGGCACGCTTGGGATACCAACATGAAAACTTTCCCAAAAGGTCAGCCAATTCCTGAAACATTAGATTGGGATACCTGGTTAATGACCGCGCAACATCACGATTATCAAAAGGATTTTGTAAACGGGCAGTGGCGCTGCTGGTACGATTTTGGAATGGGCGCACTCGGGGATTGGGGCGCGCATATTATCGATACCGCTCATCAGTTTCTTGAACTTGGCTTGCCATTTGAAGTTGATCCTATTAAAATTGAAGGACACAATACTTTGTTTTACCCACAGGCTTCTACACTTGCATTTAAATTCCCCGAAAGAGGGAAAATGCCTCCGGTAACAATTACATGGTACGATGGCATTAACAACATTCCTGCAGTTCCCGAAGGTTATGGAAAATTAAAAGTTGACCCAAATATTCCTCCGGTAAATGGAGAGGTAAAACCAACAAAACTGGGCGCGGGTAAAATTATCTATTCAAAAGATCTTACTTTTAAGGGTGGATCGCATGGCAGCACTTTATCTATAATTCCAGAAGAAAAAGCAAAAGAAATGGAATCGAAATTACCAAAAGTGCCGGTGAGCCCTTCCAACCATTTTGAAAATTTTGTGAAAGCAGCAAAAGGTGAAGAGAAAACCCTTTCGCCATTTGAAATTTCAGGACCGTTGAGCCAGGTTTTTTGTTTGGGGGTCCTTGCTCAAAAATTAAATACAAAAATTAAATTCGATCGAAATACAAAACAAATTACAAATAATAAAATAGCCAACGAACTTCTTGTAGGAACTCCACCCAGAAAAGGCTGGGAGGAATTTTACAAACTGTAGAACGGTAAACAATATTAAAAGACATTACTCTCCGGTTTTTTTGGGGAGTTTTGTTTTTAAAACAGTATATTTAATTCTTAAATGGTAACACTGCTTGGAAGTTTGTTTACAATATATTCAACGTTTTAACTATAAAATAAAAATGAAACAAGTATTTGGAATTATCTTTTTAATGACATTGGGATTTTCTGTGAATGCCCAAATAAAAATGCAAAAATCCGAAGGTGGTTTACTTTTTACGGAGAATAATGAGAAGGTCCTGTTTTATCAGATTGAACCAAAAAGTAAAGATGGGAAATACGAACGCTGTAATTATATTCACCCGCTCTGGGGAGTTGATGGAACAGTTTTAACGGAAGATTTTCCTGCCGACCATTTGCACCACCGTGGTGTGTTTTGGGCCTGGCACCAGATTTGGATTGGCAATAAACAAATTGGCGACCCCTGGAAAATTGAGGATTTTGAGCAAGATATTACCGATGTTGAATTTATAGCTCAGAAAAATGGGCAGGGAATTTTAAAAACTCAAGTGGAATGGAAGTCGGAAAAATGGAAGAAACAAGGTGAAAAAGTTCCTTATCTGAAAGAAAATACAAGCATTACCATTCATCCTAAAACGGCTAATTACCGGAAATTAGATTTTGAAATTCGATTGCTGGCAATGGAAGAGAACCTAAAAATTGGTGGTTCAGATGATGTAAAAGGTTACAGTGGTTTTTCTATAAGAATGGTTTTACCTGAAGATGTACTTTTTACCGGTCCGGCGGGAGAAATTGAACCGCTAAATACAGCCGTAAAATCTGCTGGCTATGTAAATATCTCAGGCAGTTTGTTGGATGGAAATAAAAAGGGTGGAGTTGTATTAGTAGATGACCCACAAAATCCTGACTATCCGCAAAACTGGATTCTCAGAAAAAAAGGAAGTATGCAAAATGCAGCTTACCCTGGAAGGGGGTTGATTCCTGTTTCAACTGTCCATCCCTTGGTTTTAAAATATTCATTGTTGGTTTATTCGGGGGAATTAAGCGATAAAAAGATTCAGGACATAATAAAATAAATCGATTGTTGATCTGGTGATTTTTGTTACCTGTTTAATAAGTTGCTATAGCACTTATTCACCAGATGAACGAAAAGTTAGCAGGTGAACCTTCAAAAGTCAGCAAAAAAATCACGAGAAGAAACGAATTATCCCGTGATTTTTTATTGACAAAATATGGTCGTTAAAATTTTTCTAACCTGATTAATTCATAAGTTTTCGTTATGAAAAGGCAAAATACAAAGAGTAAAGGTGAGCACCAATTTCCGACTCGCAGGAATAGCCTTAGCTATTTCGAAAATCGGAAAATGAGCATCGCCTTTAATCACGGTAGTTTGCCTTTGCAATAGAACAATTTGTGAATTATTCAGGCTAAAGCAAAAAGCTCAACAAAATACCTGCAGCAACGGCCGAACCTATTACACCCGAAACATTTGGAGCCATGGCATGCATAAGCAGGTGGTTGGTTGGGTCTTCTTTTAATCCCATTATCTGAACCACGCGTGCACTGTCGGGTACAGCCGAAACACCAGCGGCACCAATCATCGGATTAATTTTATTTTCTTTTTTCATAAAAACGTTCATTAATTTTGCTCCAAGAACCCCGCCAGCTGTTGCAATAACAAAAGAGGCAGCACCCAGTGCAAATATTTTGATCGATGATGGTGTCAGAAAAACATCAGCTTGTGTTGAAGCTCCAACTGTTAAGCCAAGCAAAATTGTTATGGTATCTATTAACGGATTACTTGCGGTATTTGCCAAACGTTTGGTTACGCCCGATTCTTTTAGCAAATTTCCAAAGAATAACATTCCAAGTAGTGGAAGTGCTGATGGTGCAATGAAGGCCGTAAGTATCAATCCAACAATCGGGAACAATATTTTTTCAAGTTTAGAAACAGCACGTAGAGGTTTCATTCGGATTCTTCGTTCTTTTTTAGAAGTTAGAAGTTTTATTACCGGAGGTTGAATTACCGGCACCAGGGCCATGTACGAGTAAGCTGCAATTGCGATGGGACCAATTAAGTTTTTTACTGTTTCGCCGTTTGCGAGTATATTTATACCATTTGCCAATTTTGAAGAAATAAAAATTGCCGTTGGACCGTCGGCACCACCAATAATTCCGATAGCACCTGCTTCTGAAGGAGCAAATCCAAGCCAGATTGCCCCAAGGAATGTGAGGAAAATTCCAATTTGGGCAGCAGCACCGAGTAACATTAATTTTGGGTTCGAGATAAGTGACGAAAAGTCGGTCATAGCTCCTAAACCTAAGAATATCAATGGAGGATACCAACCTTGTACAACTCCTTGATACAATATGTTTAGTACTGATCCCGGCTCGTAAATTCCTAATTTCAGGTTAAAATCTACTGCCTGGAACATGGGGATATTCCCGATTAATATTCCAAATCCGATAGGAATAAGAAGTAGTGGTTCGAAGTCGTATTTTATGGCAAGGAACAAGAAAAAGAAACCAACCAGTAACATCACAAGGTGTTTCCAGGTAACGTTGGCAAAACCCGAAAATTCATAAAAATTAAATAACCCGGAAGTTGCACCACTGTAGTTTTTGTAAACAAAACCATCACCCTGCAAGGTTCCTTGATAAGTTAGTTCCAGCACTCGATCCTTTAATTTTACTGTTTCGTTTTGCGAAGCATAACCTCCTTGTTTATTTGGATCCAAGTTTTTTCTCAGGTGGACAGTTTTCATCTGGTTAAAAGAGAGGCGGACTTTTCCCCCGGTAATTTGATAATGACCTGAGTAACGCTGTTTTGCAGAGTCGAGAACAAAAGTGTTGTTATCATCGAAACTAAACGTTTTGAAGCGTTTTTGGGTAGCTGGTTTGGTATCCGGGTTTTCATTCGGATTATAAGTTGGAATAGGAATGTAACCATCGCTGCGGTTGACCCATTTCCCATCTGTTAGTTGCTTTGAAATATTATCTGTTTGTTCGCTTGCAATTAGCGATGGCGAAATTAGAAATAACAGAATAAATAGTTGAAGTAATTTTTTCATTTGTAATAAATGTAGGGTTAAGCAATTTCAATCAATACATCGTCTTGTAATACTGAGTCGCCCACTTTTACTCTAATGGAGATTACTTCGCCACCCTTTCCGGTTTGAATCTGGTTTTCCATTTTCATGGCTTCCATAACCAAAAGGTTTTGTCCTTCGAAAACCATGTCGCCAACTGAAACATTAATTTTCAAGATAGTTCCGGGCAATGGTGCTTCAATGTTATGTTTTCCGGTAGATTGCTTCTTTTTAATCTGACCTTCGCCCGGCATCTTTTCAACTGGCTTCCGGGTAAGTGTTGGTGTTTTTGAAGTTTTCACTTCGCTACGGATTTCAACTTCGTAGATGGTTCCGTTTACATCGAGTTCAGCAATATTGCCTTCAATATCTTTTAAATGAACATCGTAATCGTTCCCTCTTATTGTAAATTTATATTTTTTCATTTTTTTTAATTTTTTGGCCAATTCTGATTTACGCTATAAATTTTTGAACTCCAGGGAGAGTAAGCTTTTCTTACCTTTTTAATGGTTAAAATGTTGCTCTCGTCGTCGTGCAATTCATTAAAATAGAGGTGTAATGCCAGGCTGATAGCAGCGGTTACATTTCCTTCAATAATATAATCGTCATCAGAATCTACTTTTTGGACTTTGTTTTTATTCCGTCGTTGTAATTTTTTAAGATTGATATTTATGAGTTTCGGAAGTCTTGAAAAAACAAATACCAATATAGTCAACGAAAATAAAACAATTGAAAAGCCTACAGCGGCAACCGTTAACCCAAAATCAATAGTACTGGTCAGAAGAATATAAGGGGGATTCATTTGTTTATAGTTTATTTTTTATGGTAACAGATCTATCTTGCATTATAATTATTCTTTTGTGCGATCCGTAAGTTGATACTTACATGTTCGTTCCATTACAATTCTGTTTTATAATGGAATATTTGAGTGCTTTTTAGGGGGGTTCACCAACTTTTTGGTGGCTAAACTTTGTAAGCCACGAATAATTCTAAAACGTGTATTGCGGGGTTCAATAATATCGTCGATATAACCGTATGATGCTGCCTGATAAGGGTTGGCAAATTTTTCGGTGTATTCCTCTGTGTGATTGGTAATAAATTTAGCACGTTCTTCGGGATCTTCGATTTCCCGAAGTTTCTTCCCGTGCAATACTTCTACCGCGCCCGAAGCTCCCATTACGGCAATTTCTGCCGTTGGCCATGCATAATTTAGATCGCCGCGTAATTGTTTGCTCGACATTACATCGTGTGCTCCGCCATACGATTTTCGAAGTGTAACTGTAATTTTTGGAACTGTTGCTTCGCCATAGGCAAACATAAGTTTTGCACCATGAATAATAATACCTCCATACTCTTGTCTGCTACCGGGCAAAAATCCCGGTACATCAACAAGCGTAATAATTGATATATTAAAACTATCGCAGAAACGTACAAAACGAGCTGCTTTAATCGATGATTCTATATCGAGGACACCTGCAAGGTAATTGGGCTGATTGGCTACAATTCCAACGGGTTGCCCATTGAATTTTGCAAATCCAACTACAATGTTTTTTGCGTAATTCCGATGAATTTCAAGGAATTCGGAATAATCAATAATGGTATGGATAACGTCTTTTACGTCGTAGGGTTGGTTTGGGTTTTCAGGAATTATTTCATTCAAATAATCATCCAGGCGATCTGTGGGGTCGGTACATTCGGTAACAATTGGGTCTTCCAAATTATTTTGAGGAAGATAACTAATTAGTTTCCGCAGTAACAAAAGTCCCTCTTTTTCATTTTCAACCAAAAGTTGAGCAACGCCTGATTTAGAAGCGTGGATTTTACCGCCGCCCAAATCCTCTACCGAAATATCTTCACCGGTAACAGTTTTAACCACTTTGGGACCGGTAACAAACATATACGAATTTTGCTCGGTCATCATAATAAAGTCGGTAAGGGCAGGGGAGTAAACGGCACCACCTGCACAAGGGCCAAAAATGGCCGAGAGTTGAGGGATAACGCCCGATGCTAAAATGTTACGCTCAAAAATCTCGGCATAACCAGCTAAGGAAGTTACACCTTCCTGAATGCGTGCGCCGCCCGAATCGTTAATTCCAATTACGGGAGCTCCGGCTTTCATTGCCATGTCCATTACTTTACAAATTTTTTGTGCAAACGTTTCAGAAAGCGATCCGCCAAATATGGTGAAATCCTGAGAGTAAACGTAAACTACACGCCCGTCAATTGTTCCGTGCCCGGTAACTACTCCATCGCCTAAAAATTTAGTTTTCTCTAACCCGAAATTGGTGCAACGGTGGGTAATAAACATGTCAAATTCTTCGAAACTTCCTTCGTCAAGGAGAAGTTCAATGCGTTCGCGGGCAGTAAACTTACCTTTACGGTGTTGCGCCTCGATGCGTTTAATTCCGCCACCAAGTTTCGCTTCTGCGCGTAAATCAATCAGTTTTTTAATTTTGTCCTGGGTACTCATAAAAATCGGTTGTTATAATCGGTATATTATTCTTTTCCACATATTTCGGTTAAAACACCCATTGTTGATTTTGGGTGTAGAAAACCAATACTTAATCCTTCTGCACCTTTTCTCGCTGTTTTGTCAATTAATCGAACTCCCTTTTCGTCAAGTTCATTCAACGATTTGTTTACATTGTCAACAGCAAAGGCGAGGTGGTGAACGCCTTGTCCCTTTTTCTCCAAAAATTTACCAATTGGTCCTTCCGGATCTGTGGATTCCAACAATTCAATTTTGGTTTGCCCTACCATAAAAAAAGCTGTTTTTACTTTCTTATCGCTTACTTCTTCTACTTTGTAACACTTCAGTCCAAGTGTTTTTTCGTAATATGGAATTGCTTCATCAAGATTGTTTACGGCGATGCCAATGTGTTCTATGTGCGATATATTCATATATGTAAATATTTAAATAAAGTATTAATTTTCAGGATTTTATGTGTGCAAAGTTATTGATATGGACCTTCTAAAAGTTCAAAAGCAGAATTCATTTCAATAATGAATATTAATTTCAGAAATAGTTAATATACGCTGTATCCTGATTTGTGAATAATGTAGGCTAAGTCTGCCTCTTTTTGAAGTATATTTTATCATTCGTCCCATACAAAATGAAAGTGGGGCCCAAAACGTTCGAAAGCTGCTTTGTCCAATTCTTCCTGATGTTCGGGGTGCGAAATAGAAATTATCAATTTCGCCCTGTCTTGCAAACTTCTTCCGTAAAGGTTTACGGCCCCAAATTCGGTTACTAACCAGTGGATATTTGCACGTGTACTTACCACTCCAGCCCCCGGGGTTAAAATTGGGGAAATTTTACTGATTCCTTTATTGGTAATCGACGGCATCGCAATAATTGGTTTTCCACCCTTGCTTAGCGAGGCACCCCTTAAAAAGTCGATTTGCCCACCAACGCCAGAATATAACAGGGTTCCGATTGAATCGGCGCAAACCTGCCCGGTAATGTCAATCTGAATTGCAGAGTTTATTGCTGTTACTTTTGGATTTTTGGCAATAACATTTACCCGGTTCGTATATTTTACGTCTTGCATTGCCACGCCCGGATTGTCGTTAACAAAATCGTATAGTTTTTTCGAGCCCATTAAAAAGGTTGCAACCATCCTGCCTTTGTCAACTGCTTTATTCTTCCCGTTAACCACACCTTTGTTGACAAGTGGAAGGATTCCATCGGCAAACATCTCGGAATGTACCCCAAGGTCTTTGTGGTTGCCCAGCATAGTTAATACTGCATTTGGTATAGCACCAATTCCCATCTGCAATGTAGCGCCATCATCAACCAGTTCAGCCACATAACGACCAATTTTACGGTCGGTATCAGAGATTAAACCTGGTTCAATGGCAAACAGAGGTGTATCGTCTTCAACAAAAAGATCAATTTCATTTACATTTATCATTGCATCACCAAAAGCACGGGGAACATTTGGGTTTACAATGGCAATAACTGTATCGGCTTTTTCAACGGCAGCGAGCGTGGCATCAACCGAAGTCCCCAAAGAAACATAACCAAATTTATCGGGAACAGAAACCTGGATCATTGCCACATTCACTTGTAAATAACCCTCCCGGATCAACCGTTGTGTTTCGTGAAGGAAAACAGGAATATAATCGGCATAACCGGCTTGTGTTTGCTTTCGGATATTTGCACCAACAAAAAAAGACTCAACCTGAAAAACCCCTTCAAATTCCGGGTCAGCATAAGAAACCGGCCCTTCGATGTGAATGTGCTGGATGCGAACGTTCCTGAACTCTTTGTTACGCCCCCTTTCGCACATGGCATTAATTAAGAGGTGTGGTGTTGCAGCTACACTGTGCAGGTGAACCCGATCGTTGGATTTGATTACTTTTACTGCTTCTTTTGCGCTTATAAATTTAATGTTTCTCATGCTATAATGGATTAAAAATCAGCTATTCGTTTCGAGGCGGCAAATGTAGAAAAACAATTTTTTATTTTTGCTTTCGAATATTATTAAAGCTTGTTCGAAAGTAATTGGAAACAATTTGTTAATAATAACTTTTCGGGTTATACTCAATCATTATTAGTTCAATTTCGAGAAACTCCTATTAAAAAACATGATTTTAAACCTACATCAATCATTATTCAAAAAAAAATGTAATTTATTGGTGAATAGTAAAAGTTTAGAGATTGCATCGTTATACTCGCAATGAGGGGCGTTTCAGATATAATCATAAAAACTTTAGTTTTAGGTTATTGCGACCGCGAGGAACGAAGCGGGAAGCAATCTGTTTCAATATTCTCATCTTTACCGGACAATAATGATAATAAAATATAAAAGTTTCATTTTGAACCTTTCCTTTTTTTGTATCTCTATGCTTTTTCTTATTTTTATGCCAATCAATAAAAACAGAAAATAATGTTAAAAGAAAAAATGCTTAACGCGCTAAATGAGCAGATCAATGCAGAACAATATTCAGCAATGCTTTATCTGGCCATGTCAGCGTATTTCAACGATAAAGGTTTACCGGGCTTTGCAAACTGGATGTATGTACAATATCAGGAAGAAATTAGTCATGCAAACAAATTTTTTAGTTATGTGGTAGAGCGCGGCGAAAAAGTTGAGATAGGAGCCATTAAACAAGTACCAACTAACTGGGAAGGTATTATCGATGTTTACGAGGCAACATTGGAACACGAACAAATGGTAACTGGATTAATAAATAGATTAATGGATATTGCGGTTGCAGAAAGTGATCATGCCGTTCAAAGCTTTCTTCGTTGGTTTGTTGATGAGCAGGTAGAAGAAGAAGCTAATGTTCAGGAAATTTTGGATACTTTAAAACTTATTGATGGGCAGGGAAACGGTATTTTCTTACTCGACCGTGAAATGCGCCAGCGTGTATTTGTGGATTCAACTCTGGCAGCAGGATAAGAACTTTTTTAAAATATGTGCGTGAAGGGTTGTCGGAATGCAGCCTTTTTTGTTGTTTGGAGAATGGGCAACTGAATCGATCTGACCCGGCTTTTGTCGGGGTCACGTTAAGATTAGGGTGGATTATAATACTCCCCAATTTTAGGACGGCAAGTTAAGGTGGAAAATTGAGATAAAAATTTTAATTTCAACCTTTAAAAAACATTAATAAAATGAGCAAAAAAAGAAAACAATTTCAAGCTTCATTTAAAAGCCGTGTAGTTCTTGAGGCATTCAAAGAACAACAAACATTAAGTTAACTCTCGAACAAATTTGAAATTCATCCGAACCAAATTTCAAATTGGAAAAAGCAAGTAAAAGAATAATTACTTGATATTTTCAAAACCGGAACAATAAAGAAAACAGGGGCTGAACATGAAGAACTGACCGACCGTCTTTATAAACGCATAGGGCAGTTAGAAGTAGAACTTGATTGGCTAAAAAAAAAGAT
>JAKIST010000080.1 GCA_021648495.1 Draconibacterium sp. | reverse complement strand
TTGGACAAAGCTGGCGATGTTATTTTGTGCGATAACAAGGCAAAAAACGCAGTCATAGCCTCAGCTATAGCGAGGCTTTATAACGCAGTTAGCGTGCAAAAGAACAAGCCAGAATGGTCATGTTATTATCGTAACAATGCCTTAGTGAAACATTCAAAATAACTTCCCCATTCTGACTTGTTCTTTTCCCCTTTTTCTTCGTTGAGATTTCTCGCCATAGTTATGGTTATGCCTCAAAATATCGCCTTGAAAAAGAGAAAAAATAACTTCGTCAACTTCGATGAACTTATTCTGAAAGTTTCACTTACTTTTGAGTTTCATTTTTTTGAAGTTGTTTCAATTCTTTGCAAATGTAAAAAATTTAAGAAGTTAAACTTAAAATGGGAAACCAAGCGATGTGGAGATGTCCAAAATGCAATCAAAAATTTTTGCACGCGAATCAAAACCATTCGTGTAACGAGCGGACTGTTGAAGATTTCCTTCAAGGAAAAGCAGAACATACGGTTGAGCTATTTTATTTTTTTTATTGATGAATATCAAAAATTGGGTGACTTTGTTTTGCATCCCGCCAAAAGCAGGATTGCATTTGCCGCCAAAACCCGGTTTGGATACGTACACCGATTGGGGAAAGATTTTCTGGATGTGGTATTCAGTTTCGAAAAACCGTATGTGGACAAGCTCTGCTTTTACCGTATCGGGGAGGTTACCGGAGGAAAAATATATCAGCATTATTTACGGATCAGACATAATAAAGAAGGCATCAACGAAGAAGTTAGTAAATTTATGGAAATGGCTTTGGTTGCCGGGAATAAAGAACAATTCAATAAATAATTCTATCTGTTTCCAAAACAAACATTGATTCCGTTGAATTGTTGTAATTTTCACAGGATTAAATTTACCAACAATATATTATGAAAATCAGTCTGCGAATACAATTCCTCATTAAAAACGGGTTAAAAGGCTTAATCTGGATGGTCTTATTAATGGTTGGTTATTTTCTTTTTAAGGAAATTATTATTTCGCACGACCCTGATTTATGGATTGAGAAATTTTATGCCCGGCCAGAAATAATTTACTTTATTTATATTGTTTCTGAATTCTTTTTCGGCATTATCCCACCCGAATTATTTATGATTTGGGCTATTAACAAAGCTGGAGTAGCGCATTATTTTTTAAATGTTGGGTTTTTCGCTGTGGTTTCGTATGGTATGGGATATTTAACTTTTCTCATCGGTAAATTCCTTTTCAGGCGTGTGTTGTTTCGTTATATCCGGATAAAATACATGAAACAATTGTGGCCACAAGTTCGAAAATACGGGTTGTTCCTTATTATTGTTGCCGCACTCACACCGGTTCCATGGGCAGCAGTGAGTTTGTTGGTAGGTTCGGCAGCTTACCCATCAAAAAAATACCTTGTTGTTGCCCTGTTCCGGATATTGAGGTTTGCTGTTTTCGGTTACATTATTTTTCAGACACACCAGATTTAATGTTTCCTAAAACAACAAGGCAATTTCGTTGTTGTTAAATAAAAATAGTTACTCAGTTGATATAAGATATTAAAAACACTGTTGTCCGGTTAAAAGTAGAGATAACTTCGCTTCGCTCATTATGACGATGTTTTGGCGTGTTTTTGAATGGAGGGGGCTTGGTTGGCGGCAAAGCCGCCAACCAAGCCCCCTCCATTTTCCATCTCCCGTTATTACCGTCATTGCGAATGAAGTGAAGCAACCTAATTCAAGATTTACATATTTACCTGACACCAGTAATTAAATAAACAAATACTTGCCACAGATGCACAGATTAAATTTTGCTGTTTTTTATTAATTTTTACAAAGGAAACTTCTTTTGGGTATTTGAAATTTATGAACCTGCGGCAATTAAGATTGAATTTGTGGCGGAGTAGTTGCAACTAAATTATTATTATTATTATTAAAATGCTTGAAAAACTAAAAAAGAAGTGGGAGATTAATAGTGATTTTCGAATGATCGTTATCCTTTTCGTTTTTGCGTTATCCGGAAGTTCAACGCTTTTTTTCAGAAAAGGGATTTTTCATTTACTCGGAGTTACAACTGAAACCAGTTTGTTGATAAAAATACCACTTTACATTTTAATAATTATACCAAGCTACCAGATATTATTTCTATTTATTGGAACGCTGTTTGGGCAATTCAAATTTGTGCGTAAATTTGAAAAGAAAATGTTGGCGAGGTTTAAATTCAAAAAATGAAATATTTACTATTTTTCCTGTTTATATATCTTACAATCTCAACTTTTGGTATGGCAAAAAAATTAGAGAAAGTTACACTTGGCGGTGGATGTTTCTGGTGTACCGAAGCAATTTATTTAGAGTTAAAAGGGGTGGTTGGTGTAAAACCCGGTTACAGTGGGGGATATGTAAAAAACCCAACATACAAAGAAGTTTGTACAGAAAACACAGGTCATGCCGAAGTAGTTCAGATTACATTCGATCCGGATTTAGTTAGTTTCTCCGAAATTCTGGAAGTGTTTTTTATGACGCACAATCCAACAACTTTAAACCGGCAAGGAAACGATGTAGGCACGCAATATCGTTCGGTGGTTTTTTATCATTCTGAAAAACAAAAGCAAACGGCTGAAAGAGTAATTCAGTTATTTGGGGAAGAGGGAGTTTACGAAAACCCGATTGTTACCGAAGTAACGAAATTCGATAAATTTTATCCGGCAGAGGATTACCATATTAATTATTTTGCAAAGAATAAAAACCAGGGTTATTGTCAATTTGTAGTTGCTCCGAAAGTCGAAAAATTCAAAAAAATATTTAAGGAGAAATTGAAGGAATAAAAGATATTGGAAGTTAGTAGAAAGTTGTTAGTAGAAAGACAAATTAGCTGGGTTCAACTTGCTCAGAAAGAGACGTGTATCTATTCAAATTGAGATTCCCGTATTAGCGGGAATGATTTTAAATTGAACCTTTTCCACATTCACTCGGCATAAATGCTGAAATAAGAAAATCGATTTCAATGAAATTATTAACCTGAATAATTCACAAATTGTTCTATTGTAAAGCCAAACTGCTGTGATTAAAGGCGATACTCATTTTCCAATTCTCGAAATAGCTAAGGCTATTCCTGCGAGTCGGAAATTTGCGTTTGCCTTTACTCTTTGCATTTTGCCTTTTTCATAACGAAAACTTATGAATTAATCAGGTTAAAAAGCGCATTAGTTATTTCAATCTTTCTTTTAACTGCATTATTCACAAATCATTCTATTCCGAAGCCAAACTTCATTGTTTTCACAAAATTTGAAGTACAAAATTGTTGGCAGCAATTTAAAAATAGTCAACAATTACATTTTGATGATTTTATCAACCAATACTTCTGTGTTTCCTTTATACAAACGGTAAAAGTAAATGCCTTGCTGCAAGTTCTCAGTATTAATTTCAATTGAATTCAATCCTTCCGTTACAGAATACATTTGGTCAAAAACCCGTTGCCCGTTAACTGAAAACAATTGAAACCGATAGATTAGATTTGTTTTTGAGATAATTTGTAATGTGAATTTTGATGTGAATGGATTGGGAAAAACCTCAATGCCGGGATCGCCCACTGGCGGTGTCAAAACAGAATCGACATTGCAATCGCCGGGCAAAGCAAAATCGAGCCACCGTAAACGATCGGTAATCCAATTTTTTAACCAATTTACCTCTTCCTGATAACTCGATCCAACAAAATAATTGGGCCAAACCCATTCACCAATAACTGGCCAGCGTTGATAATTTCGAGTAGCCGCATCGTTAACTAAATCAACCAAACTGTCGGCCACTTCCAAAATATGTTTGTCCGACAACTGATTTTTACGTAACGAATCCCACCGGCATTTTAATGGATTTGCAAAATGTGAATCGTTCAACAAACTAATCCACCAAAAAGGATTTTGCCAATAATCACCGCCCAAATCGACATACAATTCAAGGCCATAACTCTCCCAGGCCTTGGCATAGTTTGCATTGCCATATCCCAGGTTAAAATCCCAAATGGGGCCAGCATTTAATTTGTCGTTTTTATCTTTAAAAAGAAATGTACTCAGCCGATACCCATCTACATTCTTCGATATTTCGTTCATAATAATATAATCGAAAAAAGAGGGCACATTCATAAAGGTTGAATAATCCGGGTCCTTGTTATATAAAGCCGTTTCAAATTCATTCATATAATTTTGAATGTACTCTTTTTGCGGCTGCTGAATTTCATCTGCTTTAGGGTATTCATACTGATAAAAAGTATTCGTCCCATTACTAAGAAAACTGGAATACCAGCCATCGCCACCACTTCCGGTTTGTTTGTCAATTTTAAATATGTAGCCGCCGGTTAAATCTTCGCCTGCAATGTCTTCCTTTTTTAGTTTTGCAATATCAATCCGGTTTTTATCGCGTTTAATTTTTTCCATTAAAACGTATATTCCACGGTAGTCGTTATTAACGAATAACTCTACAAAACGGCAACGCGGCACATAATTTCCGAGTGTTGATGCTAAAGTAAATGTTAATACATTTCGAATTAAAGATTTATCGGAATAGGGTGCATACAAAATCCAATCCTCTTCCTCGGGCATCCCCAATAACGGAAAATCAAGATCCTGATCAATCGAATCTTTTAACTCAAAACCGTACGATTTTTTAGGAAACATTTGTGAAGACGAACCTCGGATTTCAATTTTTACATTGCCATTAAAGTGCTTACGGGGATCTGTGGTGCTATTTTCATCGCCGTTTTCGTTCCAGGCAATCTCCATTTTAGCTTTTATTCGAGGAGTATCCTGAATAACACCACCATTTGTATCGATATAAACAATTGGCAATTTTGTTGTAAAGGTTTGATTTTGTGCTTTTGACACAAAATTATAGAAAGAAAAAAACAGGATTAATAAAAGCGGTTCAAATTTCATAGCAAATAGAAGTCATAAAAAAACCCGGAAAAAGTTTCCGGATCAAAAGTATATCTTTTTGTACTTTTTACAATTCCCTTATCCAAATATTTCGATAGCTTACCGGATTTCCATGATCTTGTAAAACAAGGCTTGCCGGACCATGTTTTTCGACAAAATATTCTGGGATCCCAATAAATTCTGTTGGGCCGCGCATTTTTACGTTATTCTGGACCAAAACACCATTTTGCAAAACAGTAGCGGTTGGTGGGGTAAAAAAGGTGCCATCGTTGTTGTAACGCGGGGCGGTATAAATAATATCATACGTTTGCCATACACCGGGTTTTTTACAAACATTTACCAAAGGTGGGTGTTGTTTATAAAAACTTCCTGCCTGTCCGTTTCTGTAGGTTCGGTTTTCGTAATTGTCCAATACTTGCAATTCGTAACGTTCCTGCAAGAAAATACCACTATTTCCCCGCCCTTGACTTTTGCCAGTTGCTTCCGCAGGTGTACGCCATTCAATATGCAATTGAAAGTCGTTAAAAACACGTTTGGTTTTAATTATGCCCGTGCCTTTTTTAACGGTGGCACAACCATCAGCAACAATCCAACCCGGTTGTTCCCCATCGCCATTTGTCCACTCGTTTTCCAGATCAACTCCATCGAATAAAACAATGGCATCAGATGGTGCATCCGCTGTGGTTTCTCCAGGTGTAACAACCGCTACCTCCGGATCCCAGACTTCGGTCATTTCATGTTTCATTTCCATTGGCTCTTCTTGGGCCACAACTGTTACTGCAGCAAAAAGCAGTAAAAAAGCTAAAATTTGAATCTTCATTTTTATTTATTTTTGGTTTTAAAATTATAATCCAAGTTCTTCCATAATCGCTTCTATTTTTGCTTCTGCTTTTTCTTCTTCCCTGTCAAATTCTTTACGGGAATTTAAAATGCCGGCAACTTCAAAATAGAATTTTATTTTAGGTTCTGTTCCCGATGGGCGAACCGAAATTTTCGTTCCATCGTGTGTAAAAAATTGCAATACATTAGAAGTTATTTTCTGATCTATTTTTGTTTCCGCTCCGGTTAAAAGATTTTTTGCAATCAAAGTTGAATAGTCTTTTACCCACTCCATTGGCGAACCTCCCAAATGTTTTGGAGGGTCGTTTCTGAATTTGGTCATAATCTGCTGAATTTCTTCGGCACCCGATTTCCCTTTCCGAACCACATATTTCATTTTCTCTTTGGAATAACCATATTCAAGATAAATATCCTGCAACAACTCGTACAATGTTTTTCCCTGATCGATTGCCCATGCTGTAATTTCGGCCATTAAAGCACACGAAGAAACGGCATCTTTATCGCGGACAAAATCGGCGGGCATAAAACCAAAACTCTCTTCGCCGCCTCCAATGTATTTTTTCTTTCCTTCCAGTTCGCGAATAATTTCGGCAATAAATTTAAAACCGGTATAAACATCGAAATATTCAATGTTGTTCTTTTTCGCTATTTTTGCAATTAATTCCGTCGTAACAATAGTTTTTACAATAAATTCATTCCCTTTTAGCGTGCCTGCTTCTTTCATTTTAGTAACAATATAATAAATGAAAAGAAGGGCAGTTTGGTTTCCGTTTATGATTATGTATTTACCTTTATCGTTTTTCACCACAACACCAATCCTGTCAGCATCGGGGTCGGAAGCCATTACAACATCGGCATCAACTTCAGCTGCCTTTTTCATTGCCATTTCCATGGCAGCTTCTTCCTCCGGGTTTGGTGAAACTACCGTTGGGAATTCACCGCTCACAACATCCTGTTCAGGAATATTTATAATGTTTGTAAAACCGAATGCATGCAAAGCAGCCGGAATTAATTTAACCCCGGTTCCATGAATGGGCGTGTAAATTATTTTTATGTCCTTGTGTTTTTCAACAATGTCAGGCGAAATAGAAACCTTTTTAACCTCAGATAGAAATTTGTTGTCCATTTCTTCTCCAAGAGCTTCAATTAAATCGTCGGGGCCATCGAACTTTATGTCTTCAGGTTTAATTTTTGCCACTTCGTTTACAATGTTAACATCGTGCGGACCAACAATTTGCGAGCCATCGTCCCAATACGCTTTATATCCGTTGTACTCTTTTGGGTTGTGCGAAGCAGTTAGGATAATACCACTTTGGCAAGCCAGTTCACGAATGGCAAACGAAAGCTCGGGTGTTGGTCGAAGGTCTTCAAATAGGTATGCTTTTATTCCGTTGGCAGCAAAAATTTTAGCGCTACTTTCTGAAAACAAACGACTGTTATTTCGGCAGTCGTGCCCAATGGCAACACTTATTTGCGGCAGGTCGGCAAAATTCATTTTTAAATAATTACACAATCCCTGGGTAGCAGCACCAACCGTATAAATATTCATGCGGTTCGTTCCAACTCCCATAATTCCGCGTAATCCACCAGTGCCAAATTCCAGGCTCCTATAAAATGAATCTACTAATTCACTCGTATCTTCATTGTCTAAAAGTGCTTGAACTTCTTTTCTTGTTTGTTCATCGTAGGTTTCTGAAAGCCACTCTTGCGCTTTGGCCCTTACTTCTAATAATTCTTGATTTGCCATTATCTTTTATTTTTCCTTTTATAAATTTTCTACATTGCTATTAAAACCATTTGGCTATTTCATAATCAATTTCAGACTCTGATACTATTTGTCCAATTTCAGATTGCTTGCTTCCAATTTCTATTTTTCCAAAATGATTAGCCTTTCCACAAGCTCATCTATCGAAAATCCTTCTGGAAATTTATTTACCTCAATTAGGCATTGTTACGAAATAACATGACCATTCTGGCTTGTTCTTTTGCACGCTAACTGCGTTAAAAATCCTCGCTATAGCTTTGGCTATGACTACGTTTTTTGCCTTGTTATCGCACAAAATAATATCGCCAGCTTTGTCCAACTTATTTCGTAATAATGCCTAAGGCTATTTCTGCGAGTCGCAAATTTACGCTTACCTTTACTCTTTGCATTTTGCCTTTTCATAATGAAAACTTATGAATTAATCAGGTTAATATTTTAATTGCTTATTCGGCTTAATACCACAAAGCTAAATATAAGCTTTCATTCTCATCCGTCAACTAACGGAGGAATATTTTTTAATCTCCCAGCTCTGTTTTATGAGATTCCGTATAAAATTTTGCAAATTTTTACGGAATGACGTTCTTATGGTACAGTTGTGGATAAGCAAATATTTTATATCATCTTTTTTGAATACCATAAAGACCGCCATTCTAATTATTCTTTCTACTTAAACATATTCAAAAATATTTTGGGAGTTTTGGCTACTTTTTTACTGGTGTAATTAAAAAATACAATATTTGTTTTTGCTTTCACAATAACTTTATTGTTTGCTATATTAACAAAACGATAGTAAATATCACAACCTGCATTTGAAATTTCATCCACTGCAACATCAATTCTAAGTTTATCCCCGTAAAATCCTTCAGAAGAATAGATTATAACTGAATCCGCCATTATAATTCCAAACCCATCAATATCATACTCCGAAAAACCCTTGTCTGCCAATAACCTGACCCTGGCCTCAGCAATCATCGCTAAAACCGAATCGTTACCAAGATGCCCTCCATAATTTATGTCGGTTATTCGAACATCAAGTTGTGTTGAAAAATTGAAATTATCCGGAAGTTTTAATTTTATCCGTGCCATATTTTTTCAATTTGAATTAAACCGTTTTTTATTTTTTCCAAAAGTAATTCCTTGCCGATCGTCTGTTCTGAATGGTGATGCTGGTAAATCAGCACCATTGGATAAATTGCAAACGGGATTGGCTGCCCATGCATAACGTACTGCCACCGGGTTTTTAATTTTCGGATTCCACACCACAACTTCGCCACCTTCTATTTTTGCTTCAGCCCAAACAAACTTTTTATCTTCGCCGGCAATGGCAAATCCCTTCAATTTTTCGCTTCCTAATATTTTCAATCCATTGTCAGTATTTGTGAATTGAATATGTACTTTATCACTTTCAACATTAAATGAATTGTACATTGGGCCTGAATAAGGAATATCTTTCCGGTAAACTTTTGCCAGGGCATTTAATGCCAATCGTCTGCCAACTTCCTGCTTATTTGTTGGATGGATATTTTTGGCATTGCCAATATCGATTGTAACTGCCATGCCTGTATTTGGTAATTCCAAAGCCATTGTTTGTGCTTCGCGAAGTTCTGCCCATGCATCATCAACCGGCAGAGGTTTCACCTTCATAAAGTTTGCAAGCTGAACAAATAAAAATGGAAAGTCTCCCTGATTCCAAACATTGCGCCAATCTTTTATCATTGAGCTAAAAAGTGTTCTGTATTGATATGCCCTTCCGGCATTAGATTCGCCCTGGTACCAAATCGCACCTTTAATTCCGTATGGCAACAAAGGATTTATCATTGCATTGTACAATACAGTTGGTCGATTTACTCCAGAGTTATCATTTGGTTTTTCCAGTAAATCTTTTGGGTCAATTTTAATCGGATCGATTTTATATTCCCAATTCCCAACCAACGAAACCGACTTATCTCCAGCGGTCAACTTCATCTCTTTAGCTGGCCCGTATAAACCTCCAACATTTCCTACGTCGAGCACTTGAACAACAATTCTGTTTTTCCCTGATTCAACAAAAGAGCTGGGAATTTTATAGGTCCGCGACTCTGAAACGTCCGTTCCCCTTCCCACCCTTTCGCCATTAAACCAGGTAATATCGTAATCATTTATTTTCCCCAACGAAAGAGTCAGCTCTTCACCTTTCCACGATTCCGGAATATTCACCTCTTTGCTAAACCAGACTACTCCATCAATATTTAAGTCAACATCTTCCCAAAGAGTTGGCAGTTTCATTGTTTTCCAATTGTCAGTTTTGTATTCCATATTTTGGTAGCCGTGGCCGAAAGTTCCCTTATTTTTTAAAATCTGTTCAATTTTATCGGGCCACACCGCTAATCTCTTTTTATTGGCAATAGCTTTTTCTTCCTTTGTGGCAGTATCTGATTCAATCGCTTCAACAGCAGCTGTAAAATCCGGCATTTTCTTTAGTGTTTCCCCACTGGTCCAGGCTTCTACCAGCGTGCCTCCCCATGCGGTTTGAATTAATCCGATTGGTACATTCAACTTTTTGTAAAGGTTGCGCCCGAAAAAATAAGCCACTGCCGAAAATTCCGAAATAGTTTCAGCAGAACATTCTTTCCATCCATTACTTCCAAATTTTTCTTGTGGAGTATTTGCCATAACTTTATCAACCATAAACAATCTGATGTCCGGGTAATTAGCATTGGCAACTTCTTCTTTATCATTCATTACTTTCGCCCAACTTCCTGAAACTGGCATCTCCATATTCGATTGTCCGGAACATATCCAGACCTCGCCCACCATAACATTTTCTATTGAGGTTGTTTCCTCACCGCTTATCACCAATTTATACGGGCCACCCGCCGAAACCGGGGATAAACTGACTTTCCAATTTCCAGCCGTATCGACTATCGCTTTTTTCTGTTGCTCATTTAAGCTTACAACTACTTCACCACCTGGTGCAGCTTTTCCCCAAATTGGAATTTCTTGTTTCTGCTGTAGCACCATATTATTGGTAAATAGCGAGTTCAGAATAATATCCTGTGCCGGGTGTGGTTGATTATGGCAACCTGATATCAGAAATAAAAAAAGTAGTGAGATTATCAAACTTGAATTGGAATTTCTTTTTTGCATAGAGATATTTTCATTATTAATATGTTGATAATTATTGTATCCTGTTACGTTTAATCTAAATTCGAACACATTCCGCTATACATAATATAGTGTCCTGATTTAAGTTGACTCTTTTCATCTCCATCCACTGGTTCCAGCAGATGGAGATGAAAACTTAGTTTTACAAATATATCATATTGAATTTATTTCGATTAGAAATTCCTCATTCCTTTTACGACAATGGTTTTCCAGCATCTTTTAAGTAGTCCTTCTTTTTGAAAAGCTTGGTCTGGGGTCATCATCTCAATGCTCCGGTGTGGACGATTTGCATTATAGAATTTAATAAATTTGAAAATATCCTTTTTTGCGTCCTTAAATAATTTAAATGACAATGTTTTATCGCCGGTAAATTCTTCTTTTATGGTTCTGTTTACCCTTTCTGCAATAGCATTTTCAAGGAGACCTCCATTTTCTGTTATACTTATATTGAAATTGTATTGCTTTAAATAGTTTATGTATGCATGAGAACAGTATTGCACTCCTCTATCTGAATGATGAATGTAGGCTTCCTCTTTCGTAAAGCACCAACATGTTCGGGACTGAGGATAGTGTATAAAGGGTGAGCGGTACGATAGGTGTCCCATAATGAAAAGGTCGAATGGAAAGGTTCCTCCCCCACATCTGCAATATTGTTGGGTTGGATTAACAAATGATACATCGAAGTATAAAACATTGTCTTCTTGTCTTTATCGCCAACAACATCGACCCTTGACAAATAATTGTTCCATTTCGTTTTTGCGTTTTGTTAAGTTCGGCCGGAGAGCAAGTACTATTCAATTCCGGTCAAATTAGTATAACCCCGGTCATCAAGCCTTAATATGTACCTGACAATCAGTACGGCAATTACCATTCTGATATCCACGCTTTTACGACCCAAACCAGTATCCATCTTTTGGCTGTAAATTCCTGCAAGTTTGTCACATGGAATAACAGCTGCCAATTTTACCCATCTGTTTGTCTTGTCCAACTCCTGTTCAAAAGGGTATTTGAACAGTTTCAATGCCAATTGATTTTGTGAAATGTAGTTTATCATAGATGCAAATGTTTTGAGCATAATTTACTCAATTCCTTGCATTTTGACACATATTACTTGCCTAAGATAGTAACATATCTTGTTGATATAATGGACTTTAAATTGAGAAAACCAAAAATCAGCAGACTCTAATTAGAGTCTGTCCATAAAGTAGGTGTTTGAGTTAGAAAGTTCGAATTCGAGGCTTGCGAAGTCAGAAAATAAAGGAGTTTACTCTTGTAAATGACTGTTTTTCTGACAAGCGTAACGAAGAAGTCGGACTTTATAGACAAACACTAATTAGAGGCACATGCAACGGCCCTTTTTATTGAAACGGGCATGGATATGCTTTTCTTTTACGAATTATTTACCCCCGACTAAAGTCGAGAGCTATAAATATTTTACTCCTTTGGAGTTTTTCATAATTTAATAGTTACACTACTACCGGCAAAATGGCCTTTTGGTAAATCAATTGTTAGTTCGCTTACTTTTTCTTTTTCATTCCAGACAGCTTTAAAATTTTCGCCCTCTTTTTCAACTCTTGCTGTAATGGACAAAAGCATTTTTCCTAATTCCAGATTGGGATCTGTTACCGTAATTTTCATGCTATTTTGAGATTGCTCGTGCAATATTACAATACCGGGAGTTTCACAACGAAGCGTTAAACTTTCAGTTATCTGAACCTCACCAGCTTTGTAAAATACCGCCTGGCACATTTTTAATCCCGAATGTTTTACGGCTTGCAACTCAGGTATATTTGACAAAATTTTAATATTATTTTTGGAAGTCTTTTGTTCCAAATCTTCAATTGTAGTATAGTCGGAACAATAATATATTCATAGGTTTCTTCGCTCGGTCTCTCGCTATGATTGAGCCAAAGTTTAAACACATCCAAGCTGATTTCTTCTTTTGGTGAATTAGTTTGTTTGTTAATTCGCCACCACGAACCAGTTGCTTCGCTATTTTTAATATTAACTGTTGTTGGTTTGGGAAAAACATATCCAACTCCATCCTGAAAAACCCAATCAACATTGTCGAATTTATTTTCGCCTTTTCCGATAACTGATTTTTTGTTTTCGCTTGAAATAGTAACATCGCCGCGAAGCAGACATTGATTTAAAGTTGTTACAACAGGCAAATTGGTTTTACACGAAATCCCTGCTCCCAAACAAACGTATTCGTCATCGAAAAAGAACCATGATTTTCTTGCGATTAACGGGTCGTGCGGACTTCTAAAATCAAAAGCAGCTGTGGCGTATTTTCCATCGGTTACAGCTCCCACAAAACCAGTTAACCCCAGCTTTTGAATTTCGTTTGGTGCAGGCAATTCCGGTTTTTGCATAATGGTAGTTCCGGGTATTTTCTGATAATCATAAACCGGCCAAATATCATAATATTCATCGCCGGTTCGCGAAATATGATTTGCCCCATCGCCACGATAATGGTTCAACAACCCCTCACTATTGTATGGTTGTTCCATATTGTAATTTCGGGTTGAATACATTCTTACCGATGTAAAAAAATTGGGACGCTGAAATGTAAAATGTTCGGTATTCCAGAAAAAAGTGGCATGAGAAAGGGTTGGTTTTGTTCCCTTGTTTCGAATGTCAGCAATTTCCTGAAGTTCGTTTTTTCGGTAATCTGTTGTTAATAGTAATCTTTCTGCAGTTTTTGCACTGTAAGCATGTAAAGTACCTTCTCTGCTAATGCTACGGTTTTTGGCTCCGGCATCGGGGTATTTCCCAAAAACAGCCATTTTGCAAATTCCATCCAAGAAGTAATTTATTAACTGATCCAGTTTTTCTTCCGAAAAAGAATATTGCGTACCGTTTGTATAAAGTGCCCATTCTACAAAAGCATCGGCGTAACCCAATCCATACGAAAGTGTATTGTTCACACCATCAACCCGGTGATGAAAACTATTGTCGTACTGAATTCCGCGGCCACCAGCTTCCCGATTTGAGAACCCTGTTGCAATGTGCCTGA
>JAKIST010000079.1 GCA_021648495.1 Draconibacterium sp. | reverse complement strand
TATATTTCTCTTCGAGAGTTTTCGCTGCATCCAATGCACGGTAAAGTGTTGCTCCGATTGTTAAAATGGTAACATCACTTCCCTCTCTTTTAATATCAGGTTCGCCAAACGGAAGTTCGTAATAACCTTCGGGAACTCCACCTTCGTGGAACTGCTCGCCAATATCATAAAGTCGTTGACTTTCGAAGAAAATTACCGGGTCGGTTCCTTGCAGTGCGGTGTTCATTAAACCTTTTGCATCGTACGGAGTAACCGGAAAAACAACTTTCAGTCCCGGAATATGAGCTGCCAAAGCTGTCCAGTCTTGCGAGTGCTGTGCCCCATATTTTGAGCCAATAGAAATACGGATTACTACGGGCATTTTTAGGACGTTTCCGCTCATTGCCTGCCACTTTGGAAGTTGGTTGAAAACTTCGTCGCCGGCACGTCCGAGGAAATCGGCGTACATTATTTCTGGAATTACGCGTCCACCGCACATTGCATAACCAATTGCAGTTCCAATAATTGATGCTTCCGAAATAGGAGAATTAAAAAGTCTGTTGTATGGAAGTGCTTCTGTCAGTCCGCGATAAACTGCAAATGCTCCACCCCAATCGCGGTTCTCTTCGCCATAAGCAATCAGAGTCGGGTCTTTATAAAAGCGGTCAACAATTGCTTCGAAAAGTCCATCGCGCAAACCGTAAGTTTTTATTTTTGAGAATGGTTTGCCGTTTTCGTCAAACATAAACCGCTCTTTGGTTTTTAACTGTTTTACCCGTGGGTTTTCTTCTATCGGGTGATTTACTTCCACCGGACGGTCTTCCATCTTATCGAGCGATTCGTTGCTGAACATCATATCGCCAATCAGGTTTGGATGTTTTTTCATGTCCATGTGTGGCGAAACTTCGTCATCAATTGCCAGTTTCATGGCGGAAGTTATAATTTCGGTAGTTTCAGTTTTTATAGCTTCCAATTCTGTTTTGGTGGCAACACCAGCTTTTATCAGTTCTTTGCCAAACCAGATGATTGAATCTTGTTTTTCCCAGGCCTCCACTTCTTCTTTGCTCCGGTACGACGATGCATCGGAAGGCGAGTGCCCGCTGTAACGATAGGTTAACACGTCTAATAAAACAGGGCCACGTTTTTCTTCAATAATTTTGCGTTTGCGTTTGTAAGCATCAATTACAGCCAGCGGATTGTATCCGTCCACACGTTCGGCGTGCATCTGGTCGGCGTTTATCCCTGCACCGATTCGGGCGGCAATATCGTAACCCATGGTTTCGCCACAAGTTTGTCCGCCCATTCCGTATTGGTTGTTCATAATGTTCACAATCAACGGCAGGCCACCTTTCATATCGCCTTCCCACAATTCGGTGAATTGGTCCATGGTAGCAAAAGTAAGCCCTTCCCAAACCGGGCCGCAAGCCATTGATGCATCGCCAATATTGGCAACTACAATTCCTTTTTTACGGTTTACCTTTTTGTATAAAGCAGCACCCACCGAAATATCGCCCGAACCACCTACAATTGCATTGTTTGGATACACTCCAAATGGTGTAAAAAAGGCGTGCATGGAACCGCCGAGACCTTTGTTGAATCCTGTTTCGCGGGCAAAAATTTCTGCCAACGTTCCATAAATAAGGAATTTAACAGCCAACTCTTTTGTTGTTCCGGTATGACCAGCTTTTACCGGTGCCAATGTAATCCCATCGAAATGGGTGTCCATTACTTCTATTAACTGTTCATCGTTCAGTTTATCAATTGCCGACAAACCTTTGGCAAGAATTTCACCGTGACTGCGATGCGAACCGAAGATAAAATCTTCAACTCCCAAAGTATAAGCCATTCCAACTGCAGCTGCTTCCTGACCGATAGAAAGATGGGCAGGTCCCGGATGATTGTACTCAACTCCGTTGTATTCACCACGGGTTTTAATTAAATTCAACATGGTTTCAAACTCACGGATTACAACCATGTCACGATAAATCCGTACTAAATCTTCATTCGAAAAATTCTCTTTTTCCTCTTCAACTGTTTTGTTGTACTGATTTACAGGAATTGGGTTGAATTCTATGAATCCCGGCTTTCTTACTTCGTCCGGGTTAATGTATTGAATTTTAGGCATCTTGTTATGTTTTAATTTTTATGTTTTATTTTATTGAGTTCAAAGTTTATAATCTTGTAAAAAAGTTCTTTTTGAATATGTTGCTTTAGGCAAAAAAGCAATAGAATGTGAAATTTTTGCATCCCGAAGTGATTTAACAATAATAACCGCGGGTGAAACCTATGATTGTGCAACGGCGTACTAATAGAACCCCGAAGTGGGTTCAACCTCAGATTTGTATCATTATTAATTTTACAAAGAATCCTTGTCTTTTGCCAAGTTAAAATATCTTCAAATCGGTTAAATGTTGCCATACTTTGAACTTTGAACCCGGAACTTTAAACTTCGAGTTTTTCAATCTGATTTTTAATTTCTGCAAGGAAAAGTGTTGCTTCTCCACCATCAAGCGCTTGATGATTGTATGTGAGAGACAATCCGATCATTGGTACAAATCCGTAAACCCCCTCTTCAATTTCTTTCGGGCGGGGGATGATTGTACAAACTCCCAAAATAGCTGTTTGTGGAAGATTAATAACCGGGGTAAACATTTCAACACCATAATTTCCAAGGTTCGAAACAGTAAATGTTGCTGCCGCCGGATTCAATAAATCAGGATTGATATTTCCGCTTTTACTTTGAGTAGCAACTTGTTGTAATTGATAAGATAATCCGGTAATAGAAAGGTCGTCGGCATTTTTTACCGCAGGAACCATTAATCCACGTTCGGTGTCAACAGCCAAACCAAGGTGAACTTTTTTGAACCACTTCATTTTGTCGCCGTGGTAATGCGTATTGACCTGAGGGAATTTCAATAAAGCTTTTGTAACTGCAAAACAAACCAAATCGTTAATGGTCACATTTTGGGAAGCTGTTCCGCCGGCAAAATCATTTTTGAACTTTTTGCGCAGTTTCATCAACTGTCGTGCATCGGCACTCATGTGGTGTGTAAGCTGTGCCGAGTTTTGCAACGACTGGTACATTGCATTGGCAATCAATTTGCGGATATTCGGGATTGCTTTAATTTCAAAATCGTCACCCGGTTCTAAAATTACTACTGGGGCTGGTGGTGGTGCAGGTTTTGATACCGCGCTTAATATTGGCTGAGTAACAGTTTTTCCAACTTCTTTTTCTGCCGCTTCAACATCCCGCGCAATAATTCTTCCGTGTGGGCCAGAACCTTTTAAAGTTAGAATGTCAACACCCAGTTTTTCGGCCATCTTTTTCGCCAACGGAGAAATGCGGATGCGCCTGTTTGGCGATATGTCTTCCACTTCAAACTCGATTACTTTTGGCTTTTCTTCCACCTCGACAGGCCCGGTGTCTGCTCCTGCTGTTGCAGGGTTTGTTGAAGTATCAGCGTTAGGGTTAAATTCGTCAAACGATTCGCCTTTGTTTCCAAGCACTGCCACATTCACTAAAACGGGTACTTCGTCGCCCTCTTCAAAAAAGGTGGCGAGAAGAATTCCATCTTCTTTTGCTTCTTCTTCAAAAGAAGCTTTGTCGGTTTCGTAAGAGAAAAGAATGTCGCCTTCACTCACTTCGTCCCCAACCGATTTATACCACTGCCCCAAAATGCAGGATTCAACAGATTGTCCTTGCCGAGGCATTAAAACAGGTATTGCCATATTTTATTAGATTAATTATTTTTATTCAACTTGTAAATACAAATATATTTTTACATAAAACATACATCATTGAAGATAAGTGTATTATGTTTCCCTTTTATTTCAGACTGTAAAAATATATTTTTTAACTTGTATTAACAAGTTGTTTTGAATGTTTTAAAATATTTTTAACTTTGGAGGCACAATGGAACACATTCATCAATATCGAAAATTATATGAATTGCTTCGAAAACACATCTTCTCAGGTGTTTACGAAGAGGGGAGTTTGTTGCCATCGGAGAACGAACTTTGTGCAGTACATGAAATGACGCGGCCCACTGTTCGTCATGCACTCGATTCGCTGGTAAAAGATGGTTTGATTTTAAAAATGCAGGGGAAGGGAAGCATTGTTCGTAAACCGCCGCAAAACATTGGAATCCTGTCGATTTCAGGAACAGCTTCTGCAGTTGGGGTGAGGTATTTGAAAACGAATATCCTGCAAAAACCAATAATAAAAACCTGGCCTGTACCTTTCCAGTTTGAACTTTCAAAGCTCGAACAGGAATCGGGTTGTATTTATATGGAGCGCTTACGTTTTGTCGATGACGAGCCGGTTTTTTACGATGTAAACCATTTGCCAAATATTTATTTGCCGCGAATAACCAAGCACTCTTTTGAAAACAAATCGCTTTTTGAGATACTTCGTAAAAACTATCAGGTTGAAATTTTGGGTGGCGAGCAAAAACTAAAAGCGGTGAAACCTGACAAACACATTAAACAATTACTTCATTTAAAAGCAGGGCAGCCCGTTTTGCATATCGAACGAAAGCTCACCACTAACAAGGAGAATTTCAACATCTATTCTACTATTTATTTTAATTCGGAAAAACACGCCATTTTTGGAAGTTTTTAATTCACATTAATATTGGAATATTCACGGCGTGACTTGAAGTCACACCATGAATGAATGAATAAAAGAATATCATTTTCCTAATTTCTAATAAATTGTACATTTGCACCGCAATTTTTATAAACGTAGTAGTGAATATTGTAGGTGAGAAAATAGAAGCTGTTGCCATTAATGGTATTCAGGCTAATTTTATCGATGAGAAGTATGGTAAAAACGAGCGAAATACTTTTGATATTTGGTTGGCAAAGTCGAATGAACCAACTCCACTGGTAATATATATACATGGTGGTGGTTTTGTTGAAGGCGATAAATCGAAGTATTACGATTCGGATGATTTGGTGGCATTCTTAGATGCTGGCGTTTCAGTAGCTACCATAAATTATCGGTTTATGAATGAAAAACCATACGGAGTTTTGGCCAGTTTGAATGATTCGAAACAGTGCCTCCAATTTATCCGTCATCATTCCGTGAAATATAATATTGATAAAACAAAGGTTGCCTGTTCCGGAGGTTCTGCAGGTGCAGGCACATCGTTGTGGCTGGCATTTTCGAACGATATGGCTGACCCATTAAATGAAGATCCTGTATTTCGTGAATCAACGCGGTTAGCATGTGCCGGTGCTTTTGATACACAGTCAACATACGACATTTTACAGTGGGATGAAATCTTGGAGATGCCCGCTTCGCAACCCACTCCCGAAGACTTATTGTCGATAGCACGATTCTTTGGATGTAAATCGGTAGAAGATATGGACGAAGAGAAAGAGACTGAAATTCGCTCCAAACTCGATCTTCTTGGGAAAATGGATAAAAATGATCCCCCAATATTTGTTTTCAATAAAAGGAGTGGTGAATCTCCAAAGAACCAGGATGAAAAAAATCATCATCCCTTACATGCGAAAGTTTTAAAAGAGAGGGCAGAGCGAGTTGGTGTGGAAGCCGTGGTTTATGCTCCGGAAATTGGAATTATTGATGAATCGGGGAAAGATTTGGTTGATTTCTTTTTGGAGAAATTGAAAAAGTAAAAGCTGGAGGGAGCGAGGGTTTCGCTTGAAGCGAAGCCCTCGCTGCACAAACTTGTATTTTTACTTGGTTAAACCTTCCAAAGTATCGTTAATATCTCCCGGCGTACTCATAATCTTCATAAAAGTGCCCATAGTTAGTTCCGGCCAACTTAATGCAAGACGGTATTTGCCGGGTAGCATTGTAGCCGTTTTCCCTTGTAAAATTATTTCGTAAGGCATTGCAGCCACATTTTCATCGCCAATAATTGGCAGGAATTTTGGTTCGCCATCTTCTGCATTTAATAAACCAACGCCAAAAACAGCAACTTTTTTATCCGGATAAATCAGTTCATAAACTTTTTTTGTATCTCCTTTTTTAGTGGCAAGATTGTTTTGAATGGTTTTTACCCCTTCCTCGAACGATGCAAATTCATTCAATTTTTCGGCATCTTCGAAATAGGGCATCATTATTTTGTAGTGGTACTTTTGTAGTTTTTTCTTGTCAAGGATTCCGCCGAACGGTTTAAATTCGGTGCCCACTTTTTTTAGGGCATTTTTCGCATCTTCCGAAATTTCAGCAAGTTCTTTTTCGTGCTTGTCAACTCCTTCAATAAAATAAGCATAAAACAAATACATTGGATTGTTCATGCTAATTTTTATCGAGTTGCCCTCTTTTTTGAACCCCACTTTCAATGCAGCAGCCAACGAACCCCGATCGGCAAAACTCAGCGCAATTTTTTCAAGGTCAGGCCGCGTGTAACAAACCACCGCCAGATTTTTTAAATTGCCCGGTTGGTATTCCCCAATCACATTAAAACCAGAATTTTGGAGGGCCGTTTTTACTGTGTTAATCGCATCATCAATACTTTCATTTGACGTGCCAACTTGAAAATATGCAGATTGATCTTGCGCAAAAACATTAATTTGGGAAATTAATACAATCGATAAAATAGTAAGTAGTCGTTTCATATTCATTTTTTTTATACCCAAAATTAATTTTTATTTTTTTATTTATAGAATTTCCGATCGTGATTGTTGTCACATTCACAATATTAATAAATATTCACGAAACATGAATAAATATACAGGTTTGTCTTTAGTTTTTTTAAATCACATAAAAAATATTCATCTTTGCACATGTTAACTTGAATAATTAACAAATTATTCAAGTTAAATTAATCGAATAATATTTGTTGAAATGAAAGTTTTAAAATTCGGAGGGACATCGGTTGGGTCGCCAGGGAATATGCGGGCAGTTATGGATTTGATTTCCGATGGGGAGCAAAAGGTAGTTGTGCTTTCTGCCATGTCGGGAACCACCAATTCACTGGTAGAAATTTCAAATTATTTACACAAAAAAAACAAGGACACCGCCCGTATTTTTATTGGCAAATTGGAATCGAAATATAAAGAAGTGCTTGGCGAACTTTTTACTTCCGATGAAAATAAGAAGTTGGGGTTGGAAGTTGTTCGAGAGAGTTTCGATACGATTAAATTATTTGTTTCGGGTACGTTTAATCAAGTTGGGGAAAATACAATTTTGGCGCAGGGAGAATTGATTTCAACTCAGTTATTTGCTTTGTTGATGAATGAAAATGGATATAAAACAGGGTTGTTACCGGCTCTCAATTTTATGCGCATTGATGAGGATAAAGTTGCCGATTCACAATTCATCCGCAATAATATTAAAGCTGTATTGAAGGAAGTTGGTGAGGCAGATTATTACATTACACAAGGTTTTATTTGCAAGAATGCCAACAACGAAATAGATAATTTGCAGCGTGGAGGAAGCGATTACACTGCATCGTTAATTGGTGCTGCTATTGAAGCAGAAGAAATTCAGATTTGGACTGATATTGACGGATTCCATGACAACGACCCACGTTTTGTGGAGAACACAAAAAAAATTGACCGGCTTTCGTTTAACGAAGCGGCTGAGCTGGCTTATTTTGGAGCTAAGATTTTGCACCCGCAAACTGTTCTTCCTGCGCGAGTTCAAAATATTCCGGTAAGGTTAAAAAACACGATGAACCCGATGGATAGTGTTACTCTAAGAAATGCCGAACCCGATGGAAAAGGGATTAAGGCCGTTGCTGCAAAAGATGAAATTACGGCGGTTAAAATCCGCTCGGCCAGGATGTTAAATGCCTATGGTTTTTTGAAAAATATATTTGAGATTTTTGAAAAATACCGCACACCAATTGATATGATTTCCACTTCGGAAGTTGCTGTTTCAATTACTATCGACAACACTCAAAAACTTACTGAGATTAAAGAAGAGTTGGATAAGTTTGGAACAGTTGAAATAGATTCAAACATGTCGATAGTTTGTATTGTTGGCGATATTATCCACGAAGAAAGGGGGTTTGCGTCAAAAGTATTTCATGCACTCAATGGAATTCCCATTCGTATGATTTCGTACGGAGGAAGCAAATTTAATATCTCTGTTTTGGTGCCAACCACGCATAAAAAGGAGACCTTGCAGGCACTGAGCAATAACTTGTTGAACAGCTAAAATTTTTTGTCATTTCGACTGAAGGGAGAAATCTGTTTCAATTATGAGATTTCTCCTTTCAGTCGAAATGACATTCTTCGCGTTATCTTTTAAATCGTATAAACTTCGGAGGCTTCAAATCGCGTGGCCACTTTTACCTCAAATTTAGTAAACAAAGAAGCCATTCTTCCTGAAGCTATTTCAGGTGTATTGTTTTCTTTTGAAATGTGACTTAGAAATACACACTGTAAATTTTTGCCTACGTGTTTGTCTAACAATTCAAATGCCTGATCGTTCGATAAATGCCCGACTTCGGAATCAACCCGTTGTTTTAGAAAATAGGGATATCTTCCTTCCCACAGCATTTTTTCATCGTAATTAGATTCTAAAAACAGACCATCGCATTTTTGCAAATGCGATTTTACATTGTCGCACGGTTCGCCAATATCGGTAAAAACACCGATGTTTTTTTCTTTGTATTGAATCCGAAAAGAGCACGGTTCCGATGCATCGTGGTTTTTCAAAAACGAGAAAATAGTAAAATTTCCAACTTCAATTTTTTCTCCTGCTATAAAAAACTTTGGGTAATCGGGGCGTAGATTTTTATACGCCCCGTTGTGTGTTTTTGCCGTTAAATAAATGGGGACTTGCAATTTTTTGTTTACCCCGCGAACCCCACGTATGTGGTCGCTGTGTTCGTGGCTAACAAAAACGGCCTTTACTTTTGCAGGATTCAACCCCCGTTCTTTCATGCGTAAGATAATCTGCTTTGCCGATATTCCTGCATCAATTAAAATGGCATCTTTTTCGTTTCCAACATAGTAACAGTTTCCGTTACTGCCCGATGCAATGGCACAAATTTCAAGCATATTTGTTTGTTATTTTACCAGTTTAGAAATTGCCCGAAACTCGGTTGCAACAGACGAACGAGTCAATTCAAATAAAATAGATTCGTAAGAAGTCATCATAACTCCTTCAAAACGAAAACGTTCTTTTGCCAGTTCCATATTTTCTTTTGTTCGCGATGAAACACAATCCATAACTACAATCGGATTATATCCAACCTCTTTTAAATCGATAGCAGTTTGAAGCACACAAACGTGAGATTCAATTCCACAAATAATAACATTCTTCGCATTCAATTGTTTTAATTCCTCCAAGAAAATTGGTTCGTCGCAACAACTAAAATCGCGTTTTTCGATAAAAGTAAAATTGGGTAATAACGATTTAATTTCAGACAATGTTTCGCCTAACCCTTTTGAGTATTGTTGGCTTGCAATCAACGCGATTTTTAATTCTGAAAGACCGGAAATCAGTATTTTACAATTTTTCAAAAGAACTTTTTTTTCCCACATTACGGGGAATAATTTATCCTGGATATCTATTATTAATCCGATTGTATTTTCTTTTGTAATTCTCATCGTTTAAACTTTAGGCTATTGTTTTTTTCTTACTCTTTCCCCTTCGGGGAAGGCTGGGATGGGGCTACCTGTTTTGCCTGTAACCTCGATTTATCCCCTAAATAACCACCGTGGTGGCGTTTGGCATAATCTTCAGCAGTAAAACCAATTTTCCCCATTAACGAAACAACCAATGCATCTCCAATTACTGTCATAACAGTTGTGGAAGTTGTGGGAGATAGTCCCAGTGGACAAACTTCTTTTGGGTTTCCGGTGTAAATAAACGCATCTGCATTTTTCGCCAATTTGCCTTCCGGGTTACTCGAAATTACAATCACCGGCAACCCGGGACGTAAGTTGCCTGCCAGTTCAACTAATTCAATAATTTCCCGTGTTTTTCCTGAATTGGAAATCAATAATAATACATCGTTTTCCTGAATAACACCCAGATCGCCATGTTGCGAATCGCTGGGGTGTAAAAAAATTGCAGGTGTTCCCGTGGAACTAAAAGTTGTCGCAATGTTTAATGCAATCTGGCCGGCTTTTCCCATTCCACTGGCCACTAATTTTCCCTTTTTTTCGTGAACATTTTGGTAAATTAGGTCAATTGCACGAATAAAACCATCGCCAACAGGAATATTTTTAATCGCAAATGCTTCTTGTTCTATAATTTTTTTGATTGCTTCTTTCATCGAAGTTCTATTTTTTTTGCAAATTTAATTGAAAAAAGTTGAGTGTTATAAATCACGCTCTTTTCTTTTCAAAATTTATGTTTATACATTTCCCGTTCAAACCACACAAATAATTCTGTTAAATATCATGAAAAAGAGTAATTGTTTACCTGCCTATTGAGTTAAGTCTGTTAGAATTAATCCAAAACTCCAATAAACGTACTGTTATTAACAATTTCGCCATTGGGTGGTGGATAAGTTCCTTGATGTGAAAAGTTTTAAGCTTCCCAGGATTGGCTATTTGTATTTTTCAAATTCGCGTTGTTTAAATATCCAATACCGCAGTACATATTTTCCCGAAACCGCCTGTTATCAATATTTGTAGCGGTTTTGGTTTGGTAACTATCCTTTAAAATATTTGGTATAAAGCAAGTTTCCATTCTATCTTTGAAATAAAAAGAATAGCTTGGGCAAAGACAAACTCATACAAGCATTATTTCAAAAGATTGAAGTTCTCACTTCCCGTCTTGAACAGGCCGAAAAAGGAATATCTGAACTCAAGGCTGAAAGCAGAATTAAAAGCACGTTTAAACAGTAAAAGTAGCAGCAGGTCACCTTCAAGTGATGGATATCAGAAGAAGCCAGCTCTTCCGAAAAAGGAAAACGGAAAGCAAGGAGGCCAGGCCGGATACAAAGGCAGCACATTGCACCAAGTTGATAATCCTAATAAAATTGTAAGCTGTAAACCATTACGGTTTCAAAGACGAGGACCTGATATTATCAGAAAAGCAGCAAGTCTTTGATATACAAAAACCGAAATTGGAGATTATAGAATATCAGGTACATACTGTCCTCTTTCTTTTCGGTCATTTTCTAATTATTGGGTTATTATTACTAAAAACTGTGACTGTAAACTGCCAACTTTCCTATCCTCCCCAATTCTCCCGATCCAAACTCCGGTAATGAATTGCTTCCGAAAGATGGTGCGATTGAACATCCTGCTCGCCTTCGAGGTCGGCAATTGTTCTTGAAACTTTTAAAATACAATTTAATGCGTTCTATTATTAATTCTTTACAGAATAATTGTATTTTATTTCAGCCTGTCAAACAAATCTACAAATGCGATAATCTCAGTATTCTGTATCTTTTCCATCACTAACAAATCTGTATCTCCAGTCACTAAGTAATCAGCTTTCCCGTCAATGGCTAAGTTCAGAAAAAAATTATCTTTCAAATCTCTGTAATATTGTTGTTTCGCACAAGTTGCCCCAAAATATATTTTCGCTTTATTAAAGCTGGAACGTGGGGCAAGTTTTTGTGTTGCGATTTTACACAGGGCGATGCCCTGTGCTATTATCTTTCGCTCTTTCAGAGCTAAAAACAGAATCAATAAACTTCATTACAATGAAAACTGCGACTGTAAACTGCAAACTATCTTCATCCTCCCCAATTCTCCCGATCCAAACTCCGGTAGTGGATCGCTTCCGAAAGATGGTGCGATTGAACATCCTGCTCGCCTTCCAAATCAGCAATTGTTCGCGAAACTTTTAAAATACGATCGTAGGCACGCGCTGAAAGTCCCAGCCTGTCCATCGCGTTTTTTATCAATTCGTTACTCTCCTCATCCAAAACGGCATATTTCCGAATCAATTTAGAAGTCATTTGTGCGTTGGCATAAATTCCTTTGCTATCTGCAAATCGATCCTCCTGGATCTTACGGGCTTTTATAACCCGTTCCCGAACAGCTTCACTTTTTTCCGATGATTCCAACTCCGCGAGCTTTTTGAACGGAACAGGAACCACTTCGAGATGGATGTCAATTCGGTCGAGCAGGGGGCCGGATATTTTATTCAAATATTTTTGTACTACTCCCGGCCCGCAAACACAATCTTTTGTGGGGTGGTTATAATAACCACACGGACAAGGGTTCATGGAAGCCACGAGCATAAAACTTGCCGGATATTCTACCGAAAACTTTGCGCGCGAAATAGTAATTGTCCGATCTTCAAGTGGCTGGCGCATAACCTCTAAAACAGTTCGTTTAAATTCTGGCAATTCATCTAAAAACAAAACACCATTGTGTGCCAACGAAATTTCTCCGGGCTGTGGATAATTTCCCCCACCAACCAAAGCCACGTCAGAAATTGTGTGGTGTGGCGAACGAAAAGGCCGTTGCGTCATTAGCGAAGTTTCTTTGTCCATATTACCCGAAACGGAGTGTATTTTAGTTGTTTCCAGAGCTTCGGTTAAGGTAAACGGGGGCAAAATTCCGGGAATTCGTAAAGCAAGTTGGTAATAAATTAATTGGTTGATAAATATGCCTGTTACAGATTCAATATCAGATTTTTTAACTCGTATCCGCAATGCCGGCACCGCCGGGCATAAGACAGTTGATGCGCCCAATTCCAAAATAAAACTTGCTATTGCAGAAATATTAAAGGACCAGGGGTATATCGCTGACTATAAAATAATCGAAGATAAAGTTCAGGATACGATAAATGTTTCGCTTCGATATTATAAAAGGAAGCCGGCCATTTTGGAATTGAAGAGGATAAGCACTCCCGGCAGAAGGGTTTATGCTTCGGTCGATGACCTCCCACGGATTAAAAACGGATTGGGAATTGCAATAATATCGACATCCAAAGGCGTCGTCTCCGATAAGATGGCCCGCAAGCTAAATGTTGGCGGCGAAGTGCTTTGTTCGGTATGGTAAATATTTCGGTATGGGTATTATTCATTGTAATAATTATTCATAATAAATAAGTATAAAGATTAAGGAGCTTAAAAGTGTCCAGAATAGGTTTAAAGCCAATAGTTATCCCGGAAAAGGTTCAAGTAAATATCAAGGACGGGATTATGACTGCAAAGGTGCCGCTCGGCGAATTGAAAGTAAATATTCCGAATGGCATAGGCAATACGATAGAAAATAACATTTTAGTTTTCTCACGAGAGAACCAACAGCGCAAAACCCCAGCTTTGCATGGCCTGTGCCGCTCGTTGTGTGCAAATGCTATCGAAGGTGTGGCAACCGGATTTAAGAAATCATTGATTATCGAAGGCGTCGGGTTCAAGAGTGAATTGCGCGGCAAAGCCGATAGAATATTGTTCTCCCTGGGATTCTCGCACTCGGTGCTTGTGATTGCTCCCGATGGTATTAAATTCGAAATACCCAAAGCAAATAATATTATTATATCCGGGATCGACAAACAGCTTGTTGGCGAGGTGGCTGCCAAGATAAGGAAACTTCGCAAGCCAGAGCCGTACAAAGGTAAGGGCATTCGCTATGAAGGCGAGTATATCCGCCGTAAAGCCGGCAAGACCGCTGCATAAAATTATGGTAATTATCGTGTGTTGCGGCATGACGTGTAAGTGATGATTATTCAAGAAATGATTCATTCAAGGATCAATAATTCAAGATAGTAGAATTAAACGTTCTATTGTATGCAAAAGATTAGAAATTAAATTCGGTTTGTTAAGATGAGAATACAAGAAATAAAAAAGAAACGCCTAAAACGCAGGAAACAACACATCCGGAAAGTTATTTTCGGCGATGCGGACAATAGGTTGAGATTTACGGTATATCGCAGTTTG
>JAKIST010000078.1 GCA_021648495.1 Draconibacterium sp. | reverse complement strand
CAAAATTTTGGGGACTAATGAGTAAATGACAGTACCGGGAGTCGGACTTATTAAGTCCGACATATTTTCTTCGACTTTGGAAAGTCGAAGTCCTGGGGAAATCTGTTATTGGCAGCGTAACGAAGCAATCTTAAAACTTTTACCGGACACTAATGATCTGAAAATAAATTTTATTGTTTTTCCAATTTCAATGTTTCAGTTGTCTGGTCGCAAACTTCGCTTGGTCCAAAATATTGAATGGGTCCTGGATAAACAAATTTGGTCGTATAAGCCCACTCTCCCCGTTTCGATGCAAAATACTTAAATGGAGCACCATCCAACTCAACCAATGCTTTTTGGATTACCGGCTTTAAATGACCGTTCCGTTTTTCCATATTCATCATCATGGTTATAGGAACTCCTCCTGCAATCCATTCGTCAGCCGGAGCTGTAAGATTTCGGACAGAAGCCATGTAACCTGTTTTTCCATCCGAAACCAAAACCGAAGCAGTGTAACCCAAAGAATAACAGTAATCGGCATCGAAATTCGAAGGTGCTGCGCATCGGCCTTCGTAACCAAAAAAGTGATATTGGGTTCCAAACTTGCCAATATATTTTTCACTTTTTTTCATCTTTTCAAGCTGAATCTTCACCATTTCGCCAAGTAATTTCTCAGTTTCAATTAACGAAACCTGAACATTTCCATGTGGGTCACGATCAAGTGTTAATTGATTAGCAATTCCACTCGGTAATGACAAAAATACTTTTGCCGACTCCGCAGAAATATGTTCGGCTACCCAGGTAATTCGATGGCTTTTTCGCAAGTGTTTAAACTCCTTTTCTGTTATGGAACCTTCCGCTAACAAATCGCTTAATTCTGCAATTAATATTTTCATTTCAGGAATAAACTCAATTACTCCTTCAGGAATTAAAGCAACTCCAAAGTTATCCCCATTCTCTGCACGCTTTGCAACAATTCCAGCCATGTAATCTACAATGTCAGCCAATGTTTGCTTTTTATAGGCTACTTCTTCCGAAATTAAAGTAATATTTGGCTGATTTTTCAAGGCACATTCCAAAGCGATGTGCGAGGCAGAACGCCCCATTAATTTTATAAAATGCCAATATTTTTTTGCTGAATTCGCATCGCGTTGAATATTTCCAATCAATTCGGAATATACTTTTGTGGCGGTATCGAAACCGAACGATGCTTCAATCATCTCATTTTTCAAATCGCCATCAATCGTTTTGGGACAACCAATAACTTGAACACCTGCATTTCTATCTGCATAATATTCGGATAGAACACAAGCATTTGTATTCGAATCGTCGCCTCCAATTACTACGAGAGCAGTCAAATCCAAATCTTTGGCAATTTCAAGACCTTTATTAAATTGCCACTCCTCTTCTAATTTTGTACGACCAGACCCAATAATATCAAAACCACCGGTATTACGATATTCATCAATAAATTCGCCTGTTAATTCTATGTATTTGTGTTCTATCAAACCTTCCGGTCCACCCAAAAAACCATACAACCTACTATCGGGGTGTATTTTTTTGATCCCATCGTAAATACCTGAAATAACGTTGTGCCCACCGGGAGCTTGCCCGCCCGATAAAATTACTGCAACATTAATAGCTGGCCGGTTTTTCCTTACATCGCCCTCTTCAAATTTAATAAGTGGCATTCCATAGGTATTGGGGAAAAGTTCTTTTATTTCTTTCTGATTAGCTACCGATTCAGTTTTTTCACCTAAAACAAGTTTTACCGCGCCAACCAAAGACTTTGGAACTTTAGGCTGATATTTCGCCCGTTCTAATTGTAAAGCACTAATATTCATATTGATATAATTTATTATTTCAGTAATCAAAGTGAACCAAAAATAGTTGAATTTTATGGTGAAACCCTATTGAAAAAACTTTCAGGCAGTTGATTTAAAGTAAAGTTAAAAGGGCTTGCAAAAAAAACAGATTTGAGTATTGCTTATTGAGCGCGGAAAAACCAATAAAACGTGATTCACTTTTTACCTTTATTTCAAAAATTTCAGCTAAGCCACGGGTGCGGCAGATTCTCACAAAGTAATCTCTATGAGAATCTGCTGCTCCCACATCATAATTTCGAAGCTGAATTTTTATCCAGATATAAAATTGTATCTGCGTGGGACCTTAAAATAGTTGCCGGGCAAGCAGTTGAAATTTCTGCATTTATTGTATTAAAAACTGCCTCTGCTTTTCTTATATCCGGAACGACACAACAAATTGCTTTGCAATTCATAATTGCCGAAATTGTTAACGAAAGTGCGTGCGTTGGCACCTCTTCGAATGTGGGGAACCAACCTTCGCCCAACTGCTGTTTGCGGCAGGCTTCGTCCAGTTCTACTACTTTCACCAGTTTTGGATCTTTAAAATCGGCCACCGGGGGATCGTTAAATGCGATGTGCCCGTTTTCGCCAATTCCAATACACGCAATATCAATTGGGTGGGTTTTCAGCAACTCTTCGTAACGAGAAACTTCGGTATCAATATCTTCGGCATCACCATTTAAATAATACACTTTTTTTGGCTGAACTTTTTCGAGGATCCGTTCTTTCAAATATTTCCGAAAGCTTGCCGGGTGCGTTTCGGACAAATCTTTATATTCATCTAAATGAAAAACGGTTATTTTTTGCCAGTCGATTTTTTGTTTTTGAAGATGTTCCAAAAACGAGAATTGAGAAGCACCTGTTGCCAGGATTAAATTGGCAAAACCTTTTTCATTAATAGATTCGTTTAATTTTTGTGCTACTGAAATTGCAGCTTGTTTTCCCATTTCGTTTACAGTTTCAAAGGTTTTCACTTTGAGCTTATCTTTTGAAAATTCATTTTTTTTCATCTTACATTTTTTAAGGAGAGTTTTGTATTTTAATGACTTAATGGAGAAAATTAAATTGCCACTAATACACCAAATCACAAAGAATCACAAATTAATAAAATACAACAATTAATTATCTCAAATCAATTCAGAAATAGCAAACCAGGTGGTTATAAATGAAAACAAAATTACGGCAATTACACCTAAATTCATTTTCCAGCCGGCCACATATTTATTCATTAAATTTTTTCTGTTCAGCAAAATAAATATCGGAATGGCAACTGCCGGTAAAATACATGCCTGAAAAGCTTGCGAAAAAATCATCAGTGCCGGTGGGCGCTGTTCTAAAAACACCGAACCAAAAGCAAAAATAAGCCCGGCAAACATCAGCCACCGGAACATGGGTGACCTGATATCGCGTGGTTTTCCCAAATAGTCGGAAATTAGCCACGGGGCAATTAAAACAATTGGAAAAATGGTTGAAAGTCCGGCTCCGGTTATCCCTAAAATTAAAACTAAAGCAGCAGCCTTTCCGCCGATGGGTTCGAACAGGTAAATCATTTCAACGGTATTTTCCAGTTTTAACCCCATCACATGTAATGTTCCCGCAGCAACTGCCATAATTGTTCCACTTAAAAAAAGCATCATTGCAGCCGAAACGAAAGCATCCTTTTTTTCTAACTTGAGATTTTTAATTGTCCACCCTTTTTCGGCAACCACCGTACTGCGGATAATAAAAACCGCTGCAGAACAGGTAGTTCCCGCCATAGCGGCAATCAATCCAAAAGCACCGGGAGTGCCAGGAATACGGGGAACCATTCCTTTTATAATAGTTGAATAATCGGGCTTCAGCATAAAAAAAACAAACACAAAACTTAAACCCATTAAAATAACAAAAACGGTCAATACTTTTTCGAATTGTTTGTAACGGCCAAACCAAAGAAGTAAATACATCAACGGTACAATTGCCAAAATTATCCAGAAAGTTTGAATTGTTTTTCCACCTGTTAAAATTTTTATTCCCTCCTGCAAAAGTTCGGCAACAATTCCCATTACACCAACAAGTGCAAGTAATTCGCCAATTATAAGGGCAATTAATATATACAGTGCCAAAAGCCACCCCAATTTAAACTCCGATTTTATATTGAATAGTGCTGTTTTCCCCGTTACCAAAGTTACTTTTCCGTAAGCAACCATCAAAACAAAGGTAAATACTACCGACAATACCAATGCCCAAAACAGCGACATTCCGTACTCTGCCCCCGACTTTGCCATGGTTGTTACACTGCCCGTTCCAATATTATATCCTATTAAAAAAAGACCTGGACCCACAGCTGCCAAGCCAATTGCAATTCTCTTAAATAATGATGTTTTCATGTAAAACTATTTTTTGCGCTCTTTGCGTTTTTTAAACTTTGTGGAAAACTATTTCTGTTTTTCAAAAACCAACTCACCTTTCACATACGTTTTCTTAATGTTCACTTTAAAATCATCGAGCGTAAACAAAATAAGATCGGCCCGCAGCCCGGGTTTCAGTTTCCCGCGATCGTTTAATCCAAGTATTTTAGCAGGGTTTGTACAGGCCATCTGAATAGCATTTTCCAGGCTACACTGCGTAAATTTCATAATGTTTCCAACCCCCACACTAACAGGCGAAGCAGCCCCAGCCAGTACATTCTCTGCCGGGAATTTCACAACGTGTTGCGTAAGAAGCACTTTGCGTTCTCCCCGCACATACTCTCCGGGAGGAAGTCCGGCCAGGTCCAATGCATCTGAAATAAGAATCGTCCGGGCAACTCCTTTAGCTTTATAAAAACTCCGTACCTCCTCTTTTGTAAGATGGTATCCGTCGGCTATTATACTGATAGAAAGACGGTCGTCGGACAACTGTGGCCAGATTGGGTTATGGTGTCGGTTGATCATATTTGCACAACCATTTCCCAGGTGAGTGCATAGAGAAGCCCCGGCATCCACAGCTTCCGTGATTTCTTCCGCCGAACCATTATGATGCCCCAGAGAAACAACAACCCCTGATTTCACACATTTATGGGTAAATGCGATAGCCCCTTCAATTTCAGGGGCAAGGGTAATTAATTTAATGCCATTATGTGCCACTTTCTGTAATTCCAAAAATTCATTCCAGTCAGGTTTTCTGATGTATTTTTCCAGATGTGCCCCACGGTAGCCTTGTACCGGTGAAATATAAGGGCCTTCCAAATGAAATCCGGGAATTGAGTTCCTTATTTCAGGATCATCGAGTGTTTGCGCTAAAACGGTAAAACTTTTTATTAGCCGATCGTGGCTATTTGTAATAACTGTGGGCAGGAATGTGGTAACCCCGTTCGCCCACAACTCCCGGGTTGCTTTGTGTAGCCCATCCAATGTTAAATCCGGTCCGGCAAAGTCCACTCCCATATAACCATTGATCTGAATATCTATCAACCCCGGTGCAATAATCAGGTTTTTGTTTTCAACAGATAATTTTTCAATACTTTTTACCTTCAAAATTTTTCCATCCTGAATTGTTACTTGCACCGGTTTTCCCGTGGCAAAATGCAATCCTTCAACTGTTTCCTGCCCGTTTGATTCGTTCATAAAAAAAATTGATAACAACAGAAATATTCCTAATACTATTTTAAATGAAACTTTTTTATTATTCATATTTTCAAATTAAACTGAAATTAAATTAATCTAATTTTTGATACAAAACATCAACCCATTTTTCTGTTTCAGCCGATTTCTCTAATGCTTCGAGCACCGAAACACAATTCAAGATACTTTGGTGCGAACGGGGTTCTTTTCCGGTGCGGAACATCTCAACCATATCGACATAGTTTTTTGCAGGGTTTGTTTCTTTAACTCGCGGTTTCAATTCAACAAAATCCTTTTTGGTTTCAATAAAAGTTTCCCAGCCGTAAGCTTTTTCTTTAAAAATTAAGGTTGCAAATAATCCGGATGAAAAACGGAGGCTGGCATTTCCATATTTTCCATTGCGGCAGATTTTAACATTTTCAACATCTTCACCAAAAATATACAATAATGGCTGAACAATGTGTACCCCATAAAAAAACACGCCACCATATTTTGAATTTAGATCTACCGTTCCGGTGCGCACAACCTGAATTATTTCACCCATCGCTTTTACCTGATCTTTCATGTCGAAAGTAGCATTGCTCTGGGCAATAGAACTGTACGAACTTACCGGTGTTCCAACTTTCTGTGCCATTTCCAGGAACTCTTTCCCCTCGGCAGCGCGGTAGCAAAATGGTTTATCGACAAACGTCGGAATTCCGGCTTTTACAAAAGGTGTTGCCGCTTCGAGGTGATATTTTGGGTGGCGGTGATCAACAATCAGGGCATCAATTTTCCCCATCATTTCCCTTGGATCTTTTACCTGATTTGGTATGCCTCCCTTCTCCATTGCCTTTTTAGCAAATTCATCGGTTTCGCCCCAAACATATCTTACTTCTGCTCCCGGAAATTTTTTATCGATGTTAAACATTTTTCCATAACCGGCAGTGTGCGAATTTTCAGCACCAATAATTCCAATTCGAATCTGTTTTTCATTTGAAAAAGAATTTGCCAAAATTGCAGGTGCAATTGCAGAAAATGCTACCCCACTTCCAACTGTTTTAATAAATGTCCTTCTTGATTTCATGTTTTTATTTTAAATTTTCATTTCCCAACCTTTTTCATACTCGCGCGACCAGAGTTTTTTTGCTTTTTTATCGCCAATAATATGCCCATTTCCAGGGTTAATTTCCAATGAATGTCCAACTCTTTGCGAAATATTCCCAAGCTGGACAAGCAATGTACTTTTAAAACCAGAATCGATGTCAGCCTTTAATTTTTCTCCCGTTAAAATATTATCAAACAAATTCCGAATGTGCAGTGCATCCAAATTACTAGCCGGGTTTGCCGCATCCCTGGGATCAATCTCTTTTGAGTCTTTCACTTCCTTAACAATATTGTTTTTCAGATCGAAGATTTTGTACTCGTTTCCCCCTGAAATCAATATTGAACCTTCCTCGCCATAAAATTCAACACCCACCGAACTTCCTTCAATGTATTTTCCATTGCAACTCCGACCTTCCCAAGTCATTGAAATATCATTCTCGAAATCCAAATTAATCACCTGTGTATCCGGAGTCTGCCAATCGTCTTTGTAACGATACCGACCCCCGTTCGAACTCACTTTTATCGGATAATCAACTTCCAGCCCCCAACGCAAAAGGTCGATCATGTGCGTACCGTTATTCAATGCTTCGCCTGTTCCCCAATGCCAGAACCAGTGCCAATTGTAATGTACAATGTTATCTTTAAAAACTTTGCGGGGAGCCGGGCCCTGCCAGAGGTCCCAATTCAACCAATCTGGAACAGCAACTTCATTACCAATTCCAATTGACCCGCGATTATTTGTGTACCAACCTTTACCGAAATAAGGCCGTCCAATTACGCCATTTTTTAATTCGTTTATGGCTTCAATAACATTCGGCCACGAACGCCGCTGGTTTCCCATTTGAATTGATTTCCCATATTGTGCTGCCGCTTCGACCAACATCTCCCCTTCGTTGGGATTATGGCTTAACGGTTTTTCAACATACACATGTTTGCCTGCTTGTAAAGCGAGCAAGGCTGCCGGGGCGTGCCAATGATCGGGAGTGGCAATTACCATTAAATCAATATCTTTACTTTCCAAAGATTCTCGAAAATCTCCAAAACCCAGTGGTTCTATTTCCTGAATTTTCCGAACATTTTTTACGCATTTTTCAATCGCCCGTTTATCTACATCGCAAATGTGGATTACATCGCAATTTTTTTGAAAAGCAAAATTTTGTGCCAAGGCATTTCCACGTGAATTAACGCCCATCACCGAAGCCCTGATTTTTCCGTTGGCACCGATAATCCTCCGATAACTTTCAGCACTGAAACCGGGAAGAATTCCACCGGCCATTAAAACGGCTGAACCGGCAACTGATTTCTTGATAAAATCCCTTCTTGAATTATTCATACTTTAAAATTTCAGTTGTTTATAAATTAAATTTTTGTTCCTTGTAAATACGTCTTAATAAAAATCAACATAGAAATCAACGTTCTCACGGATAATAATATCTAATGGTACGTGCTGTACTTTATGTGGTTCATGTTTATAGATAAATAATTCAAACAGCGTTTGAAATGCCTTAATTCCCTGTTGAAAAGGACTCTGAGAAATAATATAATCAATTCCACCCAATTTCAAATGCCGGATATTTTCCTCTACTAAATCATAGCCAACAACCCGTATATCTAATTCATGTATTAAATGAAAATCGGAAACCTGATAAGCTTTTGAGTTGGTTACAAACACACCTCTTATTCCTTGGTTTCTGATATAAAACTTAGTTAGCTCCCTGAAAACAATTTTTTCATCAGTAGAATTTATTGTCAATATTTTTATCTCCTTTTCTTCAAACCCATTTTTCTGATAATATTCCCTAAATCCAGACTCCATCCGTTTTAATGCCGCGGCATTTTCGATTCCTTTTACCATATTCAGGATAAGGACAGTATCTTTTTCATGAACAATGCTATTTAACAGCCTCGCTGCTATATATGCACTTTGTTTTACATCCGGACCGATATAGGACAGGCTTTTTTGATCCGGAATATCAGAGTCAATAAAAATATAGGGAATTCCTCTTTCTTCTAGTTTTTTGATAAAAACCAAACTTTCCTGAAGAAAAAGTGGTGCAAGAATTACTCCATTAGGCTTTAATTCCAATATTTTATTCGTTTGTTCAATAAATGAAAACTCATCGAACAAATTGTAAAAATAAGAATCAGTAACAATACCAAAATCGTTGTACATTGTTCCTGCACGATCAATTCCTCTTTTTGGTATGGACCAATAATGCCCGGAATGCGGCGAAGATGGCAAAAGAGTACAAATTAGAAACCTATTTCCCAAGGCTAATGTACGTGCAAGTAGGTTAGGGTTAAAATTTAATTTTTGAATTGCATCTTCTATCTTTTTTTTCTTTTCGGCAGAAACTTTGCCCCTGTTGTGAATAACCCGATCAATGGTGCCAACCGAAATATTTGCATATTTAGCGACATCCTGAATAGTTATTTTTTTTGTCCTTTCCATCAATGTTATAAGTATCGTTAAGCAAAGATATCTAAAAAATCTTTAAAACAAACGAATTGTGTGTACGCACACACAATATATAATTATTAAAATTCGAAAATAAATTCAAACATCTGATTAACAGTGATATTATATTTGAAAACAATCTGATGAAATGTCCTAAAACATCTAATTATGTGTGCGGACACACAAGATGAGTAATTTAGCCTGAATAATTCACAAATATTTCTATTCCGAAACCAAACTACTTTGAATAAATCAGGTTAGCTTTCATGAAGAGCAATTGGCAAAAAACATATTTTTCAGGAATTTGCAACGAATTTCTGCCTCCTAAATTTTCTTTAATTTGTCAAAAAATCGAGTACATTGCTTGCACCGCCTGAGCGGCCACTTCTATAAAGTTCTGTAAACCCACATCGTGAGCACGAAACGGCAGAATACTTTCGGTTTTGAATATTAAAATAGCGGGTAAATCCAGATCCTGTTGTTCTTATTTGATCAACATCTGCTTTCCGGTTGCCACATTTCGGGCAAGTGTATGTTTTCTGATTCATGGTATTTTTTATTTAAAGCGATTATCAAAACTCTTATTTCAACTTTGTAGGTCAATCTGTCCGGCTGACGGATTTAATGTCAATTTACAGATCCTGAAACAAGTTCAGGATGACGTTTCAAACAACTTTTCAGCATCCATTTTGTTATCAAATTATTATATAATTTTTCGGACAGAATTACTCTTCCAAAGTTTTTTAAAGGCGTTTGGCATTTTTTAAAGCATTGTGGATTATCATATATTCTTATTCCTTATCAACAAAAGAAAATTCGAAAATTGAAGTTTTTTCTGATGGTAAACAAGCTTGCCGATTCGATAAAATTGACGGCGAAAACACTTTGATTATAAATGATAAATGGGATTACAGCAGTTTAAGCTGGGGAAATTACATGAAATTGATTAAATCGGAAAATGAATATAAAGGGCAGGTAAAATTTTGGGTGAAAGGACAGTGATTTTGATTTCCTAAATTGAATAAAATTATTTATAAGTAGCCAGAACTATCATTTTTATATTGCATTTGGCTGAGTATAAATAATTATGTTGGTATAAAATGATTGGTATAAAAATCAGGATTATTTTTGATGTCATGCTGAATTTATTTCACCACCTTTGTTTTAACTAATGATTTTAAATTAGTGAACTGACTGGTGGAAATTACGTTCTACCAACAATTACATCGTATTTTAATTAGCCTGCATTATTCATGAATTTTCGTTGTGAGAAGTCAAAATGCAAAGAATAAAGGGAAGCACAGAGTTGAGGCTCGCAGAAATAGCCTTGGTTATTTTGAGAAACGAAAATCGAGCATTTTCTTTATTCAAAGCAGTTTGACTTCGGAATAGAATAATTTTATGAATAATGCAGGTTAGGTACAAACTGTAAAAACATTCTCTTTATCGATAGAAACAACAATATAAAATACACTATGAAAAATCTTATTTTTATTTTTTTGTCCCTCATCTTTTTTACGGCTTGCACAACAAACAACAAATCCCGCGAGGTAACGCTACTCGATGAAAACTGGCAATTTATAAACAAAGAAGTTGCCGATGCAGAAAAACCGGAAACCAGCACAGCAAACTGGGAAACAGTTGCCGTTCCGCACGACTGGGCAATTTCGGGAGAGTTCGACGAAACCATCGACGCACAAAAAACCATGGTTATCGAAGATGGCGAGCGCGTTCCGAAAATGCGTACCGGCCGCACTGGTGGCCTGCCTCACATTGGAATTGGCTGGTATCGTAAGTCGCTCGATATTCCTTCATCATTAAAAAACAAAAGAATTAATATTGAATTCGATGGTGCCATGAGCCATGCAAAAGTGTATTTGAATGGCGATTTTGTGGGCGAGTGGCCATACGGTTATGCATCGTTTGGGTTCGATGTTACCGACTATGTAAATTTTGGAGGTGAGAATATTCTGGCTGTTCGGCTGGAAAACAAAGAGAACTCGTCGCGCTGGTATCCCGGTGCAGGCCTCTACCGAAATGTGCGGATGGTGGTTACCAACCCGATTTTTGTAAAACAGTGGGGAACTTACCTTACCACGCCCAAAATTCAAAACGGAAAAGGAACAGTGAATCTAAAAACCACGGTCCTCAATAAAACAGGAGCAGCCAAAAAGCTTACGGTTGAAACGCAAATTCTTTCGCCCGGCGGTGTTGTTGTGGCTACCAATTCACAAGACATAAATAGCAACAAAGAAAATATTGTTGAGCAAATTATTAATGTTCCTTCGCCAAAATTGTGGTCGGTTGAAACGCCAACAATATATACTGCCGTCACAAAAATCCTAAAGGCTGGGAAAGAGCTGGATGTTTACAAAACTCCTTTTGGATTTCGATACATTGAATTTACCAGTAACAACGGATTTTTTCTGAATGGAAAAAGGGTTCAATTGAATGGCGTTTGTATGCACCACGATTTAGGCCCGTTGGGTGCTGCAGTAAATATTTCTGCCCTTCGTTTTCGTTTGAAATTGTTACAGGAAATGGGCTGCAACGCTATTCGGACCAGCCACAATCCGCCTGCCCCCGAACTGTTGCAGGTGGCCGACAAAATGGGATTTCTTGTTCTCGACGAAGCTTTTGATGAGTGGAAATACGGCAAAACAAAAAATGGTTACAATCAACTTTGGGACGAGTGGGCCGAAAAAGACATGGCCGCTTTTATTCATCGCGACCGAAACCATCCTTCGGTAATTGCATGGAGTGTGGGCAACGAAATTCGTGAGCAGGGAATGAAAGACGGTGCGCAGTATTGCAAATTACTGGTAGATGTTTGTCACCGCGAAGACCCGACCCGACCCACGACCGCCGGGTTTAACCAGTGGAGCGGTGCAATTAAAAACGGCTTGGCCGATCTTGTTGATTTGCCGGCATGGAATTACAAACCTCATCTTTATAATTTTATTCATAAAAATCATCCGGAGTGGACCATGTACGCGAGCGAAACCGCGTCAACAGTGAGTTCGCGTGGCGAATATTTTCTTCCTGCCGAAGTAAAAGTAATGTACACCCGCAAGCCGTTTCAATGCAGTTCGTACGACTTGGAATATCCATCGTGGGCAACATCGCCCGACCGCGAATTTGTTGCACAAGATTCCTTTAAATTTATGGCAGGAGAATTTGTGTGGACCGGGTTCGACTATCTTGGCGAACCTTCTCCGTATAACATGCAGTGGCCTTCGCGCAGTTCGTATTTCGGAATTATTGACTTGTGCGGAATTCCTAAAGACCGCTTTTATTTATACCAAAGTCAGTGGTCGGACAAAGAAGTGCTTCACCTGTTGCCGCACTGGAATTGGAAAAAAGGACAGAAAGTTGCCGTGCACTGTTACACAAGTTTCGATAAAGGCGAATTGTTTTTGAACGGAAAAAGCCTGGGCGTGCGCGAAAAAGATCCGGCCAATTTATATACAACTTACCGTTTGGTTTGGGAAAATGTTATTTTCGAACCCGGTGAATTAAAGGTAGTTGCTCTCGGCAAAAACAACAACCCGGTAAAAGAAGCGGTAATGAAAACTGCTGGCGGGCCTGCTAAAATTATTTTACAAGCTGATCGCACCGAAATAAATGCCGATGGTAAAGAACTGGCTTTTGTAACAGCAACTGTTGTTGATAAAAACGGCATTGTTTGTCCGCGTGCCTGTAATTTAATTCACTTTTCAGTTGAAGGAGAAGGAACCGTGAAAGCAGTTGGAAATGGCGACCCAACCAGTTTAGAGTCGTTTGTAAAACCTTTTAGAAAAGCGTTTAACGGGAAATGTATGGTAATGGTACAAGCAACAAAAACTGCCGACGAATTTATTTTGACAGCTAAAAGCGAGGGCTTGGAGGGCGCTGAGATTGAAATTATTACAAAATAGAGTAATCCCAAAGTTGAATTTTACGCTTTTCGTTGAATTGTAGCAGATTGCTTCACTGCATTCGCAATGACAGACTTAAGCAGAACATTGTTTTAATGGGGAGTTGGAGTTTCTGCCATTGGCATTTGCCATAGGCATTCCTTTGGAGCCTATGGAATAACTCCAACAAATAAACCGGACTTGGGCTCCGTAGGAATTCCGATGGAAAAAGTCCGGTTCCCATTTCTTTTATTTTTTGTAGAGTAGAGCACAGAGCAAATAGAAAATATAATCTGCCCTGTTACCCCCTCATCAATCCGTACGTGCTGTTTTCCCGCATACGGCTTTCCTACAACTTTCGTCATAAAGCATTCACAGGTCGTATCCCAGAGGTCACATGTGGTTTTATCAATCCATATTCTTTGACTAATTTATCAAAGGCTTGTTGTCCATACAAACGTGTCTTTCTCTGACTTTTACGATTGTAATACCGAAGTAGCCGTTTACGCAGGTAATCCTCTAACTCTTTGAAAGCTACCTGTGTGTAACTGACCTTTTCGATTTTGTAATAATTCATCCATCCCCGTATTATGGGGTTCAGTTCCAATACCACTTTTTCTGCCCGATAATGCCCTATTGATTTTAATTTTTGATTTAACTTCTGCCTTATTTTCTTTCGTGGGTTTACTTTGGGCGTAATGTTCCAAAACCTCCCTGCCTTTGAAAATATACTTCGGTCGTATCTAAATGTAAACCCAAGGAAATCAAAAGGTTCCATTGTTGCATTGACCAGCTTACCCTTGTCTGTATTAATGGTGTAAATAGCAAATTTAAAATCACCAATTTTTCGCAATAGTAAATCACCACTTTTTGGAGGTAATCTTTGGAGTGTTCAATTCTTTGTGGAGCGTAGCGGAACAAAGAATTGAACAATCCAAAATTC
>JAKIST010000077.1 GCA_021648495.1 Draconibacterium sp. | reverse complement strand
TTTTTCCTGTTCAAGGCGATATTTTGAGGTATAGCCGTAACTATGAAGAGAAATAGCAACGAAGAAAAAGGGACAAATAACAAGTCAGAACGGGGAAGTTATTTTGAATGTTTCACTTATCTTTGTACTTCTTCAAAATATTTAACAATGGCAAAATATAAAAGGATACTTTTAAAACTTAGTGGCGAATCGTTAATGGGGGCTCAAAGTTACGGGATAGACAGCAACAGGTTAAACGAATATGCCAAACAAATTTCCGAACTGGTTGCACAAGGAATTCAAGTGGGAATTGTAATTGGGGGAGGGAATATTTTCCGTGGTTTAAGCGGTGCCACAAACGGGTTCGACCGCGTAAAAGGGGATCAGATGGGAATGTTGGCAACCGTAATTAACAGCCTTGCCCTTCATTCTGCATTACAAGTTTCTGGTATCAAAACAAAAGTTTTTACTTCAATAAGAATGGAACCTGTTGGAGAATTCTATTCAAAAGAAAAAGCAATAGAAGCATTAGAAAACGGAACTGTGGTCATTATTGCAGGAGGAACAGGCAACCCGTATTTTACAACCGATACTGCCAGTGCCCTTCGCGGAATAGAAATTGAAGCCGAAATAATGCTGAAAGGAACGCGTGTTGACGGAATTTACACAGCCGATCCTGAAAAAGATCCAAGTGCCACTAAATTCGAAAAAATTAGTTTCGATGAAATATACAACAAGAACCTTAAAGTAATGGACTTAACAGCTACTACTCTTTGCAAGGAAAATAATTTACCGATCCTGGTATTTAACATGGACAAAAAAGGTAATTTAAAAAAAGTTGTAAACGGAGAAAACATTGGGACTATTGTTCATCTCTAACTTTTTTCTCAACAGATTCCATAAAATTTTTCATATTAGATTTCAACTATTTATTTTTTTTCTATATTTGCTAACAGTTGGTAAATAAGACTTAACCTAATGCAAGAAGAAGTAGATTTCGTTTTAGAACATACTGAGGAAAAGATGGGTGCCGCCATTGAGCATCTCGACAAAGAATTGTTGCATATTCGAGCAGGAAAAGCTTAGCCAACAATGTTGAACAGCGTGTTTATTGATTACTATGGAAGCACAACACCTTTAAACCAGGTTTCAAATGTTAGTACACCCGATGCAAGAACAATAGCCATTCAACCCTGGGAAAAAGGGTTAATCCCGGTTATCGAAAAAGCTATTATGAATGCTAACCTGGGATTTAACCCAGACAATAACGGCGAAATTATAAGAATAAATATTCCGATATTAACCGAAGAACGCAGAAGGGACCTGGTAAAGCAAGTCAACCAGGAATGTGAACACGCCAAAATAAGTTTAAGGGCAGCACGACGAGATGCCAACGACAGTTTGAAAAAATTACAAAAAGAGGGTTTGTCGGAAGATTTAGAAAAAGATGCCGAGGCGGAAGTTCAAAAAATGATTGGTATATTTGGAGAAAAAGTTGAAGCCTTAGTTATTGCCAAGGAAAAAGATATTATGACCATATAAAGATAGTTTTCTGTTTTCTGAACATTGTTTAATTGTTTTCATGGCTTTGAGGCAGCTTGTAGAAGCTGCCTCTTTTTTTGTGCCCTTTTTTTATTGAAATTCTTTTCAATAAAATTTTATGCTAAATAACACAAAAACAATATTTACAGACACAAACCCCTGCAAGCCAACACTTACAGAGAGAGAGAGAGAGTTGTTCTATGTACAAAATAATTCAATCTGTTTTTTGTTTTTTAAAGTTAGAAGATCTAACTTAGTGTTAAATATCATTAAATCACACGGGGCTCCAAAATAAAAAAACATGGAATTTTATTCCTCAAAAACAATCAACCAGTTCATACGAATTTACCTTTCGGTAACTCCCCCATACTGGAAGGCAATAGTTTTTCTCAGGGGCATTAAAACCAATTTCAATTTATTCGGCTCTATGACGGTTGGTGTGGGCAATTTTAATTTTCATAAAATAATAAGGTTTTGTTTTGTTTATGTTTCCAAGTCCTACTAAGGTTGAAGTATTTGAACATAAGGTTTTTAAAAGAAGATGTAAGTCGTTGTAATTCTGACAAATATTGTAAAAGAAGATTTAAAAACCTTATTTCAACAAAAAACACATTAGTAGAAATATGAAAGAAATTACAACAACCTTATTCCAGCATGAAAAAAAACTTGGGATAAATTGAAATTTATTTTTACCCATACAAAACATCATAGAACCTTTATTCCTATATTATACAAACTCATTAAAGGGAAAAAAGTAACCCAGCCCTTTAAAAGAACCGGGTTACAACATCAAATTTATTAATAACCGGGAAGTAGTCGCTCCCCAATTAAAAATTCAAAATTATGAAAAAGATCTTATTTTTTAGTGTATTGTCGGTTTTAGTTTATTCACAATTTAATGCAAGTGCACAACTTAAAGTTAAACAAGATGGAACGGTGCTTATCTTCGGGGAAATAACGGGCGATAACTACGCTGGCGAAGTTTCCAGTTCTGTATATGGAGATTATGGGGCATCCCTGGCAAATGGGAGGCTCGCCATTGGCGATTATGGCAGCATGGCCAACCACGGGGGAAATATTTTTATAGGCGAATACGGCACAAATGTAGATTCGGATGTTTTGCAGGTCCATGGCAAATTAGGGATGTATTTTACAAGAGATTATGGCGAAGTTGTTGCTTATTACAAATATTCCGAGGGAAATAAATTTAATTTCAACTGCGATGTTTATGCCAATAGTTTCCACCAAATTTCAGACGAAAGGCTAAAAGACAATATCAACAAACTTAATAAGACATTGCCTTTGTTGAGAAAATTGGAAGGGGTAAGTTACAACCTTAGGCCCAATATCGAAAATGAGAAATTTCAGGAAGCAGCGGGAGGATCGATGACAGAGAAGGAAAAACAATCGCAAATGGAGTATAAAAAAGCAAAAGAAAAATACCAGTCTGCCCTGGCGAAAAAAAAGAGGCTGGGTTTTATTGCACAGGACGTAAAAAAAATATTCCCTGAACTGGTGGAACAAGATTCAGCAGGCTATTTAAGCATAGATTATATAGGAATAATCCCGGTTTTGGTTGAAGCCGTAAAAGAACAACAGGAAATTATTGACGGTTTGCTGGAAAGGGTGGAAACCATTGAAAACGACTGCTGCAACAAAAATGAAAACCTGAAAAGTGGGTCAATAGACAATAACGGCTTAGATTTGGAAGGCAACAAAGCAAAACTTTACCAAAACAATCCCAATCCATTTTCGACTGAAACTACCGTAAAGTTTGAGATACCGCAAAGCGTACAAAGCGCCCAATTGCATATTTGTAATATGGTTGGCACACTTTTAAAAACCATTGCGATTAACCAGCCGGGGACGGGAAACGTAATAATAAGCGGAAATGAATTTACCCCCGGAATGTATTTATATAGTTTGGTATGCGATGGGGTAATTATTGATACGAAGCAGATGTTGTTGACGAATTAAATTCAGACAAATTTTTGTAAAATAAACCGTAAAATTATATTCTAATGAAGATTAAAAAATACATCCAATTTTTGTTTTTTATTTGTTTAACACTAATTTTTGTGAAACCCTGTTTATCGCAAATGACAGTAGATGCAGGAAAAGATACAACTTACTGTACCGGTTTAAACATAGGCACTTTGTTTTTAGGAAAGAACGCAACCATTATAAACGGTGTTGAACCATATTCTTATAAATGGGAATGCAAAGTTGAACTATCTCCAACATTAATATTTACGGCCAGCAATTTTTTAAATGACACTACAATTGCTACTCCTTATTTTAAAGATTGGATTACAGATATGGAACCGGAAAAAATCAATTTTTTTGTATCTGTAACCGACAGTTTGGGTAATTATGCAAAAGATAGCATTAACATTGGATTCTCAGGATGTGTTTGCCTAACGGGAACTATAGTTATTTATATTAATAAAGGTGATAGTGTATGGTTGGATGCCAGTGGTGGTTCATATGGCAAATACGAAAAATTCTTCTGGGAACCCGAATACGGGTTAACTAATCCCGACAGCTCTGCTACCTGGTGTAAACCAGAGGTGGAAACTTCATATTCTTTAGTTCAAATAGATACATTTGGATGTACTTGTACTTGTCCTGTTTATGAAATTAGAGTTAATACAACTGATTCTCTATCCGAATGGGCGCCAATTGGTGCAAAGTGGTATGTTTCAAAGGTTGAAGGAGTAATGCCACCTAAAGCAGGGTACACCCTGTGGGAGGTGATGAAAGATACAACCATTCAGAACAAATCGGTTAGAAAAATATCAAAAACCTATTATCATGCAAACGGGAAAGACACTACTTGTCTCAAAAATGAATATACCTACGAGGAAAATGGCATTGTTTACATTTGGGAAGAGGACAGTTTCCATTTTTTATATAACTTTAATGCTAAAGCTGGCGATAGATGGACCATCTTAGGACAAGATAGTATTTGCAAAAACTTCAACAATAGCACAACCGGCACTATCATTGTTGACTCGGTGGGGACAATAGTTGTAAATGGAGTTTCCTTAAAAGCGATCTACACCTCACCGGATAGTGTATCTGAGTGGTATTATAACGATGTTATTATAGAAAGAATTGGATGTTTAGACCATCTGTTTCCCAGAGCTATTTATTGTGCAGTTGATGTTATTCCGGAAAATGGCAGTTTTGGTTGTTACCAAGATACAACAATTGGCTTATATAAATCCTGGTTACAAGAATTAAAAGGTTATGACTGTGACCATTTAATAAATTACACAAGTTCAATTGTTATTGATGATAATAATAATACAATATTATTTCCAAATCCGGCATCAGATTATTTGAACATTAAAGGTTTGTTTTCTTTTTCTCAAAATGATGAAATGAAATGTGAAATAATTGACATTAATGGGAATACTTTGATTAAAGAAATAAACACAAACAAAATTTACATTGAAGATTTAGATCCAGGACTCTACTTTTTAAAACTGGAGAATAATAAGAAAGTATCTTTTAATAAATTTTTAAAACAATAGTTATGAAAAAAAACATATTCTTTATTATGCTGATTTCTATTACACCAATAATCTGTTCTTCTCAAGAATGTATCATGGAATACACAACTGTTGTAAACCTAAAAAGTGCCGGTTATACTTATACACCAGGTGGAGCTACCAAGTACCTTCGGGTTTTTATTCACTATGTACAGAAAGATGATGGAACAGGAAATTTTAACGAAGTTGATGATGGGTTATCTCCTGCAAATGCCTACAATGGATATGAATTTGCAGATTATATTATTAACTATGCCAATACTTTATTAGCAGGGAATCAGGCAATGCGCTTACAGCCATTTGGGAATGTTCCGGTCTATGATCCCGGGTATAGATATAAATTATCAGGAGTATTTTTTTGGAAAAACTCAAGTTTATATAACTACTATTCTGCACTTAGTACGTTAATGAATAATTATGGACAGTGTACAAATAGTGCTATTAATATTTTCTTGACAAGCGAACAAGGTACAACCGGAGGATATGCATATATGGGAGGCAATGCCATAATTCTATTTAAAGCTTATAAAAAATACACCGACAGTGTTAATAACAATAATAATTGGTATAATAGTTCGACTGCAAAATTAATAAACCACGAAGCAGGACATTGTCTAAATCTGTATCATACAGTGTTTACAGCCAATACAGGAGAATGCTGTAACGATTGTGACGATTTTTGTGACGATACTCCAACAATTCAGCAAATGCTAGATCTTTCAGAGCCAAACCCATGTTGCTGGAATGACAGCCATTGTTCAAATAATTTCATGGATTATAATGCAGATATGCAATCTATTACGCCAGACCAATTAGATGTTATACATGATGAACTAGATAACGACAAGAATAATTTTCTTGAATGTAATTATGAAACTTCAAGTTTAGATATCTGTGATTTTGGTACTGAATCAGAATCTTATATTGCAGAGACTATTTCTATTTTAGGTTCTTGTTCAAACCAAACAGCGGTAATATTAAACGGTCAAACAGTATATTTAACAGCAAATGAAGTTACTTTTTATCCTGGTTTTGAAGTTCAGGCGGGCGGGAAACTAAATGTATTAATCAATGCTGCTTGTAACTAAAATTCAAAGAACCGTTCTTTTGCATAGAACGGTTCTTTGAATTATACTCCTATTTTTTCTTTTTCCGTAAAACCAAAAAGGCTCCAACAGCAACTACTACCACAACCACGATAATAATAATTACCGTTGTGTTTGAACCCGATGATTGTTCGGCACCGGCCAATAAATCCTGGTCCATATAAGAACTGTCCTGCACATCTAAATTATCGATATAAGTTCCACTGTCTTGCGCCATTAATAAATAAGGAAGGCTTAAAACTGCAAGCATTAGCAGTGCAAAAGTTTTTTTGATTGATTTCATCACTCTAAATTTTAAATTATTATTTCAATTTATCTTTTACCGCTTTTAACAATGGAGCCGCATTTCTATAACGCGGATTAATTTCGATTAAACTTTGTAACGTTTCCAACGACTCGTTATATTTTTTATCGTCGAATAATTTTTGTGCTTTCAGCAAATACAACGGTTCATAAAAAGGGTGAAGTTCAAAACCTTTTTTCAAAAAACCATCGAATTCTTCAAAATTATTTTTCTCGAAACAAACTTTTGCCAAATATACGAATAACCACACATTATTTGGATCCGATTGAATTGCTTCTTTAATTAATTGTTCACCCTTTTCAATATTCCCACTGTCTATTTCCGAAATACCCTTAAAATCGTTTTTATCCGAACGTTTCAAAAGAACGGAAATTGGGTTTCCTTCGTGATAAAATGTTTTAATTATTTGAGCAGATTGCCAGGTTTTGTTTTTCAACTGAAAAGGATGAATATAATTCACCCCAAACAAACCATAATCCCAATCGACGGAACTTCTTTCCAAATATCGCGAATATCGATATTTAATATTGGAGACATCTTCAAAGTAATTTGAAAGGTTGCAATTGCACGCAACAGTTACATCTTTATCGCCCACTAATTTGATAAGGTATTCCGATGACTCTTTTATCCCATGGAAATAGTAGTCGTATTCATAGTTTGACCAGGCTTTCTTATTTCCTCCCGAAATTGTATTGAAATAAATATAATCTGCCGGAAAAGTTGCTGCCTGTTGTTTAAATGGTAAAACCATCAAAATAAAATAGAAAAATACGGCTGCAATTTTTACAGGTTTTATTGTTTTCGACTGTAGTAATTTGATGAAGCCAACAGCAGACAATACTGCAAATAATGGCAAAACAAACAACATTTGACGAACTCCACTATAGAGATTGGAACCGATAACAAGCACATAAACAATAGGGAAGAGAAGTGCAAAAACCACAAACAATTCGAAAAAGAGCTGTTTGTTATTTTGTTTTAATCTATTTTTCACTAAAAATACAGTATAAAAAATCAATCCCAGAAAAATAAATTCCGGTGTTGAAATCGCCAACCATTTTGGAAAATAATACCACGGAAGCTGGGTACTCCACAATAAACCGCCTTCAAAAATTTGCCTAATACTAACTTTATAATGTTCCATCACACTTAAACTTTCCAAAGGATTGTGAAAAACATCCTGCAAGGCAAAGGGCCAGAAAAGTAACCCGAAAAAATAACCAATAAAAACGATTACCAATACCTGGCCCAAAAACCTTACAAAACAAAGTTTAGTTGAAACTATATATTTAAGAAAAAAAGGCTTCGAAATAATGTAGGTAACAAGCGCTAAACCTAAATAGGCAAAAAGGATTAACCCGCCGATGCGCACCGAACAAGTAAACGCAATAGAAGCACCTAACCAAATTGCGCTTGACCATTTTGGTTCAGGCAGCTCTTTAACAAAGCGAATAATCATAAAAACCCCGGCAGCGTAACCAGTAGCGAATGGAATGTCTTTTAAGTTCCCAAATGCCTGTCCAAAAAGTCGCGGCATAACCAGCATAGAAACAACGGTTAACGTTGCTGCCCAAAACGAGCCGGTAAGTTGATATCCAATCATCGAGGCAAACAGAAGCAACAACCAAAAAAACAAAGCTCCAAAATAATGCCGGATCAAAAATTCATCTTCAACGTGAAATACCCGATTAACCAATGCAGTAATATTATCGACAGACTGCCCGTAATATTTTAAATTTGTAACCGGCGTATCCAAGCTCGAAACATCGCGCCCACCGGTAAAATACCAATTTACCACTCTTTTTGCTTGTGGATAATGCAACTGTTCATCTACATTTACTGCTGCTTTTGGAGCTAAAAAAGCCAAAACAACAGCTGCAAAAAGCAGGGTTGCAAAAAATACATTTCGCGCAGATAATATGTCAATTTTCTTATTCATAAATATCTTTCACAAAATATACCGGCCGGTTCTGAACTTCTTTAAATATGCGGTAAACATATTCTCCTATTAATCCGAGAAAAGTTAATTGCACCGAGCCAAAGAAACTAACGGCCAAAAACATAGAAGACCAACCTATTGGTGCGAAACCCAATAATTTTGAACCCAAGGCATAAATAATGGCTGCCAGAAAAATAAAAATCCCGAATAAGCCAAAGTACAAACATGCTTTAATTGGCCATTTAGAAAAGGAATAAATAGCATCGGCAGCGAGTGCAAAAAGTTTCTTGCGGCTCATTTTTGCTTCACCTCCCAACCTCTCTGGACGATTGTATTCAATAAATCCATGTTTAAAACCGATGAAATTCCGGATGCCCGGTAAATAACGGTTCCGCTCTGAAAACCTTAAAATAGCCTGATGTGCCTTTTTATTGATAATACAAAAATTACCTGCTTTTAAAACCTGTTCACCTTCTGAAATACTACTGAAAATCCGGTGAAAAATACTTGTATAAATCCTTCTGCCTATTTTCTCGTTTCTCTGATAACGAACAGCAGTAATAATATCAGAATTTGTCTCCTTTATTTTTTTGAAAAGTTTGGGAATAAGCTCCGGCGGGTCTTGGAAATCACCGTCCATCATAATTACAAAATCGCCTGTCGCATATTCCAATCCTGCCGTTAAAGCGGGCTGTAATCCAAAATTTCGCGAAAGGGAAACAACTTTTAGCTCCTCGTTTATTTCCCTGAATTCAAGCAAATGCTGAAGAGTAGAATCGGTACTTCCATCGTCAACGCAAACGATTTCAAACTTTTCGCCCGTCTTTTTAAGGTTTGAAAAAACATCTTCGACCAAGCGGGTCACTAAATTACTTTCGTTTAAAAGTGGAATAACGGCAGAAATCATTTGGATTTATTTTAAGCTTTATGTTGTGTTCCTGGTACGGGAACCGGAAATTTCATGTCAACAGGTCCCATTTCATATTTAACGGGGCCCAATCGCATAGTAGAGTCGAGCATATCTTCCCACGTTACTTTTTGCCCGGTGTAAGCAGCAGTCCGTCCCATTATTGCAGTTAATGTAGAAATGGCTGTTCGTTCCGCCTCAACAACCGGGGTATTTGTCCGAATAGAAGTTACCAAATGAATGTGTTCTTGCACATAAGGTGAAATTTTCACAACTTCGGTAGATCTGCCGTCCTTATTTTTTGGATATTCGTATCTCCATTTAACCGATCCATCCAAATTATAAACTGTATTTTTACAATTGGTATATCCCTCTGTCCCCATTATCCTTTCGCCCAAAGTATTGGCACAGCCATCAATCTGCCTCGACATACTATGAGAAAAAACGCCATCCCCAAATTCAAAATCGATACTAAAAAAATCGTATTGATCGCCAGTTAGCCTGCGTTCCCTGGCACCAAAACCAATCGCTTGTTCCGGGTGTTTTCCCAAAAACCAATTAATAATATCAATATTATGAACATGTGTATCTAAAATATGATCGCCGCCCAACCAACAAAAATTATTCCAGTTGCGAATCATGTATTCCATGTCGCTCCAACCCTCTTCGCGGGTACGGAACCAAACATGCGATTGCAACCACCAAGCTTTTGCTGCCGTAAATTCACCAATTGCTCCCGAAGCAACCTGTTTGTATGTTTCGTTATAATCACGCTGGTGGCGGCGTTGCGTGCCGGTAATTACAGTTAAGCCCATATTCTCTGCCTTTTTTGAAGTCGCAATAATTTTGCGAGCCCCAACCGGATCGACACAAACCGGTTTTTCAAGGAAAACATGTTTTTTTGCCTGAACGCAAGCATCGAAGTGTTCAGGCCTAAAGTGAGGAGGTGTTGCTAAAATAACAATATCCAAATCAACTTCCAACAAACTTTTATACGCATCGAATCCCCAGAAACAGTTTCCTTCAGGCACTTCAACTCGCTGCTTTTTAAGTTTATTTCTACAATCCCAAACCTTGTCTTCAAAAACGTCAGCCAAAGCAATCAACTCCAAATCGTTGCCCGCAGACAGAAAGTTCAAAGCTGCCCCTGTTCCACGGTTTCCACAACCCACCAATCCGGCCCGGAGTTTTTTGCCATCGGGCGCTTTATCCAACAATGGTGGAAATTTATAATCAACTACTTTTGATTTTGAATTGCAAGAACTTAAGGCACTTATTCCAACGGCCCCGACTGCGCCAAGCAATGCCGATTTTTCTATAAAATTCCTACGCGAAAGTTGATTCTTGTTCATGATATATTATTAATTTATTTTCTCTGAATTAATTTCTTTACGGTCGTACTCACAAACTACCCTAAATCCCACATTCTTACAATCGGAGTACCACCAGATACTCTTCGGAATTTGAGGATCGGTTACCAACCACTTTTTTGTCCGGGTAAAATCCCGGCCTCCAGCACGCAAGTCTTTTGCTGAATTGTTGTAAGAACCTCCACGAACAACATGTTCCGTCCCGTTTCGTGGACCACGTGGATTTTTAATAATCCCTTTTGGATATTTTCCATATACAGTGGAATCGTAATAATCTAAACAGAACTCGGCTACATTACCCAACATGTTTTTTAACCCAAACGGATTGGCACGTACCCTATCGGGAGTTTGTGTTTTATTGGAGCTATTTTCCAAATAAATAGCATACGAATTTATAACTGCAGTATCTGCCCCGAACAATTTGTTCCAAAACCCATCTGCCTCAAAATCCGCAGGGGATCCCTTAAAGAAATAGGGTGTTTCAGTTCCTCCGCGCGCTGCATACTCCCATTCTGCCTCGGTTGGCAGGCGGTACTTTCTACCTGTCACACTGCTCAGCCAACGGCAATACGTTTCAGCCCCAAGATGGCTAATTGTAATTGCCGGACGAGTTCCTTTTCCCCATCCCTGATCGGGCGCACCCCAAGGAGGGGTAGCTCCCGAAATACCATCGGTCTCATCATCGGGTTCTACAGCTTCTTTTCTTCCCTGAGAACCAGTAGCACTAAAAAATGCAAGGTATTCATTCCAACTCACTTCAATTTCCCCCATCCAAAAACTATCCACAGCCACCTCTCTAACCGGGCCCTCATCTTTATGCCGGTATAATTCTGTTGCAGGAGTACCCATTTTAAATTGACCCCCCGGAATAGCAACCATTTCAAATGAAACTGATGTGCCCAGGAGTTTCTCGTTAAAACTTGAAAATTTATTAACTTCTGTTCGTTCAGTATATATTTCTTTAGGACCTGAATCAGATTCCCCATCAACCGTTAACCCCACCTTACCCCTGTAATGCCCTACATTTTGATGACATTGCAAACATGATGTATTTTCCGGATCCCGCAAATATTTAAGGTGCGATTCTGCACCAAGCGCGTTTAGCGTTGAAGGGAACATATTTGTATGGCACTTTTTACAGCCGTCTTCATAAACAAATCGTTTAGCCGCCTCACGCGTTCTCTTTTCTGCCCAATCAATATCCTTGGTATCTGAAGTTAAGTACACATATAAATCGTGCATACCATGGTAAGCTTTCCTGGTAATATAATTGAATTCCTGATCCTCGGGAGGCAAATGGCAATCAACACAATTTACGGAAACCCCACTCGCCGTAGTATTATGAATTGAAAGTTTCCACGAAGCTTCCGCGTGTGGATGCACATGGCACGATGCACAAGATTCATTGCTTGAAGTATAATGTATTGTTTTATTAAACAGGGCTAAAAACAATATTACAGTTAAGCCTCCGGCAATAAACAGCAAATAATGTTTTCGTTTGATTGACTTATCCTTCATTTTAAGAAATATTTTGCACAATAATAATAACAAAGACTTAGCACAACATTAACCTAAGGATGGATGCATGCTTAATTTCAGATTAATATTATCTTATTTAAATATCCAACATCTTCAACAACAAATATTTACAATCTAATTAAAAAAACATAATTTTGTTGTTTAGTTTAATAATAAGTTTAATTTTGATTCCAGAATAATAAAATATTAAGGGGTTTAATTTTGACAAACTAAAACCTACGATGACGAGATTTCTTACAAAATATTTTGCTGCTGTTATAATCTTACTTCTTTCGGTAGTGGGCCATGGAATTTCTGCCACTGAGTTCTCTGACCATACTTTTCTAATTGTTGAAGCAAACAGTTCTACCTTAAATAACCCGGGATTTTGGAATTTTTTAGGAACAAACAACAATTCAGGAATTGAAACTGAGGTCTCAGAGTCGCACAACAACATTATTCTTTCAGGAACCAACCAGAAATTAGTTGTTTTTTTAAATCAAATTCAAAAATTAGTTGAAACTGAAGAATCAAAAATAATTCCTGTATTTCTAACTTTTAACGGAAGCATTACTACTCTCGATTCAACAATTAATGCTTCAAATATTTCTTCCAAAATTTTCTTTTTGCCACAGGGCGAAACTTGGCCATCAATGGAATACCTCATCCAGTCGAACAGACGGATAATTCTTTTTGTAACTGGCCAGTTTACAAATGAAAGTCGGGTTTTACACAAATTGAATAACTATGTGTTTAAAATATCAGCTAATGAAATTGTAGAAAAAAGGCTTAGTTACGATATACATTCAACTATAAACAGGGAGCTTTTTATGATTGATGAATTTGATAAACTACCAACAAAAACACCCGGTAAAATTAATAGCAACCTTATTCCCGATTATATAAATTACCTTTTAGAAAATTGGACGAGGTATGGAAAGCGCCCCAATTTTATTTTCGTTGGAACAAAATATTCCGACTTTAGTTTCATAATATCGCAGCTCAACTCTTTTACCTGGATTAACGGAACAGTAAAAGTTTTAGGGAAAACACTTGAAAAAGTATATTGGAAAAATCAGGATGTTTCTGTTACGAGCGGCAAGTTTAGTTTCCCTTTCCGTGGTGGAGAAGAATTAATGTTGTCTCCTTTTGCGCCAGGTTATAATATGGTCCCAAAACAAATAATTATTACGGGAGAGATGATGGTGCCCGAAAATTATTCAATAATAGCTACACCAATTGAATTAAGCGATGCACTAACTGGCAGTTTTGGATTTGAAAATTCAATTGTTAACTCAACAGACCCAACGAGAATTTTCGATGGGGAAAATTACTCATTCACACAAGACATTGAAAGGGGAAACGTAATAAAGTTACCAGATAATGCCAGCATAAATCTTGGAAACCCGGAATTGTTTGGGCTTAGAAACAGTAGTTTTACGGTAAGCTGTTTTGTAAAATTTACAGAAATACTGGAATTTGGCGACAATGCAATATTAGGAAACTACGAACGCAAATACCGCAAAGGACTGCACTTAATTTTACGTTCCGGGCATCCCTATTTTGGACTTTGGGCAAACGATTACGTGTCGGAAAAGAAACTTAAACCCA
>JAKIST010000076.1 GCA_021648495.1 Draconibacterium sp. | reverse complement strand
TTTACTTCCTCTTGGCTTAGTTTAATAGTGTATCGTATCATCGTCTTTTTTTTACAAAGATACAAATTATTTACGTCATAGTATAGTTAACTTAACATTAGTGTTAAGTCAATCGTGATATTTCAGAACGTCATGCTCCGCGAAGCGATTCCTATGGAAGAATTAATTTCAGCATCCCTCCTTGTAGCTAAAGATTCCGAAACGAGTTCTCCCGAGGGGATCGCTTTACGGGGAATGACATACCCGAATCTTGAGTCTCGACTTGACACTAGTCCCAAATTTTATCGGGAGAATAATGATTAAATGGAGTCACTCCTTGTTTTCTCCTCAGTCCGCCTAACGGTCTTGCGGCTCAAACTGTCCCCCTAATTTGCTACCCTTTATACACATCTTTTGAAGAATATGAATTAAAGAATATTATAAATGTTTTTAATGTAAAATATCCTCCAAAGGAGTCCAAAGGAGTCCAATGGACAATAAAGAATAAGAAATTAGAAAGTTTTTCTCCAATATTCGTTATTCCTTATTTATTATTTCTTATTTTCTTGCTTTCCTCAAAATCATATTTTTATATAAAGTGTAGTCATTCGAGGGGGACAGTTGAGGACAGTGGAACGGCTCGACCGTAACACTTCCATGCCTACGGACCGGCAGGCGAAACAGGGGGTGACGAAATAAACAATTATAAACACAAGAAAACTTCGGTCTTCTGACTTCCATCTTCGGACTTTATATTAAATTAGCGCAAAAATATTCAATATGATAAAATCAATGACGGGCTTTGGGAAAGCCGAATTCGAAACAAACAACAAAAAATTTGCCATCGAAATAAAATCGCTCAACAGTAAGCAAATCGACATTAACACAAGAACTCCTGCGCTGTACCGCGAAAAGGACATAATTATCAGAAAAATACTTTCTGAAAAATTAATACGTGGGAAAGTCGATTTTAATATTTATGTTGAAAATTTAGGTGACGAATCGAGCTCAAAAATTAATGAGCCAATTTTAAAAAGTTATTTCCGGCATTTAAGAAAAATAAGCAAAGAACTCAATGTAGCAGTTGACAACTCAACCTTGCACGCATCAATGCGTTTGCCCGATGTGGTTAAAACAGAATACGAAACGCTGGATGAAGCCGAGTGGGATACAATTTATAACAACATCCAAAAAGCACTGAATGAAATCGATGAATTCAGGATCCAGGAGGGAAATGCACTGCTTACCGACATTTCGGGTAACGTAGAAAGTATTCAAAAACTTTTGGCTGAACTTGAGCCTTTCGAAGAACAACGCATCGAGTCAGTAAGAACGCGACTTACCGAAAACCTGGACAAAGTAAAACTAAATGGGACGATTGATCAGAACCGTTTTGAGCAGGAATTGATTTTTTACTTGGAGAAACTGGACATTAACGAGGAAAAAGTGCGCTTGGCCAATCATTGCGTGTATTTTTTAGAAACAATTACACAAGCTATTCCTGTAGGTAAAAAGCTGGGGTTTATTTCGCAGGAATTGGGGCGTGAAATAAATACAATTGGCTCAAAAGCCAACGAAACGAATATCCAACGTATTGTGGTTCAGATGAAAGATCATTTGGAGCGCATTAAGGAACAGTTGTTGAATGTACTTTAATTAGTGACTTCTTAGAAAACGCCAATAACTGCGTTACGCTCATCTTAAAAACAGTCATTTACCAAAGTAAATTCCTTGATTTTCAAGATTTCGCAAGCCTTGTTCTTGACACTTTTTATGAAGCCACTTAAAAATTTAAAGTTTTCTATAAAGCAATAATAAAAATTGTAAGAAAAAAAATAAATTCAAAACTCATGGCTCAAAGCTCAAAGCTCAAAGCTCAGAAAAAAGGAAAACTAATTATCTTTTCTGCACCATCGGGAGCGGGAAAAACAACAATCGTCAAACATTTATTGCAACAAAATTTTAATCTCGAATTTTCAATTTCGGCAACAAGCCGCAAAGCCCGGCATACCGAAATCCACGGAATGGATTACTATTTCCTTTCTGAAAAAGAATTTCAACAGAAAGCTGACAATAATGAATTCCTGGAATGGGAAGAGGTTTACAAAGGCACTTGTTACGGGACACTAAAAAGCGAAGTTGAACGGATTCGGAATGTCGGCAAAAATGTAATTTTTGATGTTGACGTTGTTGGTGGACTGAACATTAAAAAATATTACGGTAAAGAGGCACTGGCTGTTTTTGTGCAACCGCCTTCGATTAATGAATTAAAAGTAAGGTTGAGAAACCGTTCAACCGAAACCGATGGAAAAATACAAATACGCATTGCAAAAGCAGAACACGAACTGAGTTTTGCCAACCAATTTGATGCTGTAATTGTAAATGAAGATTTACAACTTGCTTTTAAGGAAGCGAAAAAAATAGTTTTTGATTTTTTAGAAAAGTAAATAGGATTATCAAAATACTTTTCCCCTTTTTAACGTCAAGCTGAATTCATTTTAGCTTCTGTTTAATCACGCTTTGGAATTTCGAAATAAGTTGCCGATGACAAGAACAATGATTGTCATCAAACTCTGTGGTATTGAAAAAAACTTACCCTTTGAAATGATGTTCTTTGTTTATATTGTGAATTTGATATCCTAAATGGATTTTTAGATCTTTATTTTTGAATTTATTTGTAATTTGGTGTTTGTGTTATTGAATTTAAAAAAATGAGCAACTTTGTAACAGATATTCTTGCCCCCAAAACGAACCTTCAACTAAAAATAGGATTGTATTTTGGATCGTACAACCCCATTCATATTGGGCATTTGGCAATTGCAAACTACATTGTTGAATTTATCGGTATCGATCAACTTTGGTTTGTGGTTTCGCCACAAAACCCATTTAAAAGAAAGGCAAATTTATTGGATGATTATCAACGTTTGGAAATGGCACACCGGGCCGTTGAAGAAGATGACCGTTTGCGTGTTTCAAATATTGAATTTAACCTGCCAAAGCCAAGTTATACGGTTGACACGCTCGCCTATTTAAAAGACCAGCACCCCAACTACCAATTTGTTATTTTAATGGGTTCCGATAATTTAGAGAACTTTCACAAATGGAAAAACTACGAAACCATTATCGAAAATTATGGTGTAATTGTCTATCCCCGACCAGGGTTTGATAAATCGAAAGCCCAATTTCACAAGAATATTACAATAGTTGAAAACGCCCCATTAATGGAAATTTCTTCTTCATTTATCCGAAATGCAATAAAAGGGGGAAAAGATGTTCGCCATTTTCTCCCCTTTAAAACATGGAAATATCTCGATGAAATGAATTTCTACAAAAAATAATGCCTGTGGGCAAATAGCTATTTTCAATGCAGTAAAAGATACAATGAGGATAAATTAAAGGCATAAACTTTTTTAAATTACCAGGCTAATTCAAACGGAACTACCTTGTGCTGGTCATATCTTCATCCACACAAATTGTAAAATTTGCTTTCTCTGAATTTTCTTCTGTTAATTCAGAAACATCACCTTGCGAAACCGTTGTTATTGTAACAATTTTCAAATCCGGGTTTTGTTGTTTCAAATGCCAATAAATACTTTCAAAATTATCGGAATGGTACGCTCCTTGGAAATGCAAAAACAATTGACCTGCCGACCAGTTTTTTAAGATAAAATAGGCCATGCTTGCATCTTTTATCGCCTGCGCTTTTGGAAAATTTTCGCTTCTGTGGCTGCCTATTCCTTCCATTTCCAACATACTTTTGTAGCAATTTAACTCGCCATCGTAACGAATTGGTAAAGGGGGAATAAATGATTTTGCTTCATCAGAAAGTTGCTCCAAACCCTCGAAACCTTTAACATTTACCAAAGAAGCATATCGTCGAGGAACATTAGTTGCAATAAAACGCAAGCTATTTTTATTTGCAAATTCAACAAGTGGTTTATAATCGGTTTTATAATTTGGCCAAAGCCGTACTTCAGTTTCAAAACTTTTCTGCGAAATCAGGCTATCTAAATATTCGTTTAAAATCAGCTGGTTATCACTTTCAAACATTTCGGCCCCAAGAACCAGTTTTTCACCTTTCAATTCGAAAAGGTTTTTGGTTAATTCCAATTGCAACCAATGCGAAACAGGGTTATTGTGCAATTCGCCGAACAGAACAATATCGGCATCCTCCACCGCTTTCAGCATTTTTGAATACTTTACCCTCTTCCCATCTTTATTAAAAAGAAAATAAGCGGGTTTGTCTGCTTTGAATGCTGCAAAAATAAAAAACGACAGAACAAAAAGGAGTTGAAATTTCTTCATGATTATTAGTTTTGAAAACAAGGATACAACAAAAACAGAAATGTACGGTTCAATATTTTAATAACTTCAATCAAATAAAATATATTTATTTTGTTTTGAAAAAGAATTGCCTGATATTATTTCTATTGCTGAGTTCAATCTGCGGATATTCTCAATATCGCACCAAAACAGAATACCTCAATTTTGAAGGTTACGAGAGGTCGTACGAAATTTATCCCCCAAAAACATATTCGGAAAAAATAGAATACCCGGTAATTTTCGTTTTGCACGGTGGTGGTGGAACTGCAAAAGGGTTGATACGCTCTACCCGTGCACGATTTAATTTTTTAGCCAAGCGCGATAATTTTATTGCGGTTTACCCCAACGGAATTGGGAAAAGTTGGAACGACGGTGCCCCGGATACAATTGGAATTGCCCGGAAACTAAAAATTAATGACGTGGGATTTTTTGAGGAAATTATCGAAACACTGGAAGCAGAATATCCTGTTGACAAAAGAAACATTTTTGCATGTGGCATTTCAAATGGCGGATTTATGGTACAGCGCTTAGCTTTCGAACTTTCCGATAAAATTAAAGGAATTGGGGTTGTTGCAGCAAATTTAAGTGAAGTACAGTGGAAAAGTAGTTTTCCTGAAAAACCCGTATCGGTAATTTTTATAAACGGGACAAAAGATCCCCTGGTTCCTTTCAACGGGGGGCATGTTACTGTATTCAGAAAAAAAAGGGGTAAAGTTTTAAGTGTCGGTAAAAGTATCGAAACCTGGAAAGGAATAGATAATTGCACAGAAAAATCAGACGTTTATTCGTTTCCCGACACCAATAAAAAAGATGATTGTACGGCTACAAAAACAATATGGCAGAATCCTGAAAAGCCTAAAATTAAAGTGCTTGCAATTAAAGTTGAAAACGGAGGTCACACCTGGCCGGGAGCCAAACAAAATTTACCGAAATGGCTGGTAGGGAATTTAAACCGCGACTTTAATGGCTGCAACGAAATCTGGGGGTTTTTTAAATCGATTAGCGATCCTGCTTTGCTCCCATAAACAAGATTGGTATCTTGAAAATTCTTTCTACTATTCATCTTTATGATTCTGAAAATAATAACTTCGCACACTTAGGGTTTGTGAAGAAATAACATGACTGGAATTGACGAAGTTATTTTGTGCGATAACAAGGCAAAAAACGTAGCTATAGCCATAGTTATAGCGAGGCTTTTTAACGAAGTTAGCGTGCAAAAGAACGAGTTAAAACGGTCAGGTTATTTCATTACAATCCCTTAATATAAAACGTTTCCAGCTCAAAATTTAATGGTAGAATCAGGAATTTTTTATGGCACCGTGGTTGATCCACTTTTAACACCCCTGCGAAAATACATTTCCAGGGAAATATTTCCGGGTGAAAAGATAATTGATATTGCATGTGGAACGGGAGCTCAAATTTGTGAAACTTCTAAAATTGTAGTTAGTGCGACAGGAGTTGATCTCTCGAAATCGATGATTAAATATGCCAAAAAACAGTCAGAAAAGAAGAATCTTAAGAACGTATATTTTTATGTCTCCAATGCCACCAATCTTTCTGAATTTGCTGACAAAAGTTTTGATACTGCACTAATGTCCCTTGCGCTTCACCAGTTTTCACCTGAATTACATCCTGCTATTTTGAACGAAATGAAAAGGCTTGCCAACAAAATTATACTTGTAGATTATGCAGTTCCATTGCCCAAAAACTACTCTGGACTGGGTAGCCGCGTTGCCGAATTTTTGGCAGGAAAGGATCACAATCGGAATTTCAAGCAATATTGCCGGCTGGGTGGATTAAACCAAATTCTCACCAAAAATAATCTCACTATTAATAAATCGCAGCTTTTTGCAAAAGGTGCATTTCAACTGCTTGTTTGTTCATCGAGTATTTAAAAATGCCAACTTAAACAAAAGGAATTGTAATTGAATGTTCTCGTAACACCAAAGAAATTGATTTGCCGGCTTTTTGAAAGTTAAACGTAATGCAACTACACTCCGGAATAATTATTTTCGATAGAAAAAGAATCAAAAAAAAATGAATTATTAAATTCCCAGTCATTAAAATATTGTAATTTCACGACTTGTTTTAGTAAAACAAAACAAGTATTTTATGTTTGATTTTTATAATAGAAAGTAAATTGTATAAGTTTAGTCCTTGTATTTTAGGATCGTTTGAAATATTATCAGGAAAAATCTAAAAATTAGCAACAATGAAAAGAATATCGGTTTTAGCAACTTTTATACTCTTGCTTGTTTTTGTAGCATGCAATCAAAAATCACAACAAAAAGAAACAATGGAAAACAACAAGAACCTGGCAAACAACCCTTTTATGCAAACCAGCACTTTGCCATTTCAGGCACCCGACTTTAGTAAAATTACTGACAGTGACTTTGCACCAGCCTTTGAAGAAGGGTTAAAAAGCCAATTAGCAGAAATTGAACAAATTGCTAATAATCCAAAAATACCAACTTTTGAAAATACCTTGGTTGCATTGGAAAAAAGTGGTGAATTACTTACCCGTGTCAACCTTGTTTTTGGAATGCTTGCCGGTGCAAACACCAATACTGTTTTGCAAAACCTACAGGAAGAAATAGCACCGAAATTAGCGGCACTCCAAGATGCAATTACACTCAACAGCAAACTTTTTAAACGGATTAAAAAAATTTATAAGAGTAAGGATGAACTTAACCTTGATTCGGAATCAGCACGTTTACTTGAATATTATTACGATGAATTTAAGAGGGCCGGGGCAAATCTTTCGGAAGAGGACAAAGAGAAACTAAAAAAGCTAAATGAAGAAGAAGCATTACTCAGTGCCCGGTACACCAACCAATTGATGGCTGCAGCAAAAGCCGGAGCACTTCTAATTTCTGATAAAAAGGAATTAAAAGGGCTTTCAGAAAGTTCAATTAAATCGGCTGCCCTGAATGCCAAAGCAAATGGAAGCACCGGAAAATGGCTTATTCCATTGCAAAATACTACGCAGCAGCCTGCATTACAATCGCTGGAAAACCGGAATTCCCGTGAACAGTTATTTAAAGCTTCGTGGACGCGGGCCGAAAAAGGAGATGCCAACGATACCCGCGAAACCATCAAACGAATTGCCACAATCAGGGCAGAAAAAGCCCGTTTACTGGGCTTCCCGAATTATGCTGCCTGGACTTTACAGAATCAAATGGCAAAAAATCCGGAGGCTGTACAAACCTTCCTGAAAAAACTGATACCTCCTGCAACTGCAAATGCTAAAAAAGAAGCAGAAGATTTACAAGCCCTTATCGACAAAGGAAAAGGCGGATTTCAACTTCAGTCATGGGACTGGAATTTTTATTCCGAGAAATTGCGTAAAGAACGTTACGACCTCGATGAAAACCAGATTAAACCTTATTTCGAACTTTTTAATGTACTGGAAAATGGGGTTTTTTATGCTGCCAACCAACTTTATGGCTTAACTTTTAACAGAAGGACGGATATTCCAGTGTATCAACCCGATATGCGTGTTTATACTGTTTTGGACCAGGATGGAAGTGAAATTGGATTATTTTATTGCGACTATTTTAAACGGGACAACAAATCGGGTGGAGCCTGGATGAGCAATTTAGTTGGACAGTCGAAATTAATAGGCACCAAACCGGTAATTTATAATGTTTGTAATTTCACCAAACCGGCATCTAATGAACCTGCACTTATTAGCTACGATGATGTAACTACCATGTTTCATGAATTTGGACATGCCTTGCACGGCTTTTTTGCCGACCAAACATATCCAAGCCTTTCGGGTACGAATGTAGCACGTGATTTTGTTGAATTGCCCTCCCAATTTAACGAGCATTGGGCACTTTACCCAAGCGTGTTTAAAAACTATGCAACCCACTACAAAACGGGGAAACCCATGCCACATGAACTGGTAAATAAAATTAAAAAGTCTGTAAATTTCAACCAAGGTTATGGTTTAACTGAAATTCTGGCTGCAGCCGATTTGGATATGGAATGGCATACCATTACAGTGGACGACAAAATTAGTTCGGTGGATGATTTTGAGAAAACTGCGCTGAAAAATACGGATCTTGATCTTCCGCAAGTACCGCCCCGGTATCGTTCTTCCTATTTTCTCCACATTTGGAGCAATGGTTATGCTGCAGGTTATTATGCGTATTTATGGGCCGATATGTTAGATGAAGATGCGTACGCATGGTTTGAAGAAAACGGTGGGCTCACCAGGGAAAATGGCCAGTGGTTCCGCAATACGATATTATCAAGGGGAAATACAGAAGACTTAAATAAAATGTTTATCGATTTCCGTGGAAAAGAACCAGACATAACGCCAATGCTAAAAGACCACGGATTAATTGAAAAATAAATTTTTAACCTTTCAATCCAGAAATTTTAAATACACCGAACATTTAAAATACAATTGCCCTGGAATTATTTTTATAAAGATAATTCCAGGGTTTTTTATTTTACACTTTTTAAGCACTCTAACAAGTGTAAACTTTATTTAAGGAAAGTTTATTTCCCTTAAGTCGGATTAACATTATTAACCTTTACTTTTGAATAGTGAAATACGAAACAAAGACCTGCAACAATTAAAGATTGTTTAAAACTGGAATTGAAATTGGATTCCTCGGAAACGTGGAATCCTTTTTCCGTGGTATGGCGTCCATTCCAAAGGTTGCATGCTATCCTTTTTACGCGAAATCCACGGAAACTGTCTCATAGAGCATTAGTATCCATTGTAAAAAGCAGCATTCCTATAATTTAGCCATCTCGGTTTTAAGCCATTTAGGGCGGTTTGTTGTAATTCCGGTAACGCCAAGTTCAGTCAATCGTTTTGCTTCTTTCGGGTCGTCAACGGTCCAGGCAAGTACTTCCAAATTATTTGCTTTTGCTACCTCCATAATTTCCTTGTCAATTATTTTATTATGTAGGTCTATCCCATCCAAACCCTTTTCAGCGGCTTGCTTTATTCTCTTTTTCAATCCTGTTTTTAAGGCACTTAACCAATAACATTTATTAGTGGGGAACGCTTGTTTCGTGTCTAAAATAGTATTCCAGCCAAAAGCAATAAATACTATTTGTTCTTGTTTGCCACTTTTTTCAAGCACCCGTTTTAACGCGGGCAAAACTTCGCTACCACATTTTATCTCTACCACTAATTTTTTCCCTTCCGGCACTGTTTCAATCAATTCCGAGAGAAATGGGATTTTCTCGCCTTTGTATTTTTCATCTTTCCAAACTCCGGCATCTAAATCGCGAAGTAGCATAGAAGGACTATCTTTTATCTCGAGGTTCTTTTTCCCCGAACAAGTTCTTTTTGTGTTTTTATCGTGAATAACCATCACACGATTATCTTTTGTAAGATAAATGTCACATTCAACGGCATCGGCACCGAGTTCCCAAGCCAAATTTGCCGATACCACAGTATTTTCAGGTGCCTGGCCCGAAGCTCCACGGTGGGCAATAAATTTATTTTGTGCGGAAATGTTCATAACAAAAAAAATAATTAGAATTGTAATTTGATATTTCATGTGCTAATAATTATTTGTTTCTATGGCAACCCATGTCCCAAAGGGATCACTATGTGATAACTCACTGAAAAGAACAATGTTTTTGTATTAAATAATTTTTTTGCTCGTTTCATGAGCTTCTTTTTTATTGTGACAAGATAAGCCGGATAAATATATTACGGGCGAAATTTACGTTAAAAAATGTAGCTTTACACCTTCTTTTAACTGTTTATGAAAAATAATCTTTCTTCGCATATTGGTATTTTCTTTATAAAGCAAGTGGCCAAACTTCCTTTTTGGTGTATCTATTTATTGGCTGATATTTTTTATCTAATTGTATATTATATTGTTGGCTATCGGAAAGAGGTGGTTATCCAAAATCTCAAAAATTCGTTTCCCGAAAAAGTGGAAAAAGAGATAAAAACAATTTCAAAAAAATTCTTCCGTCATTTTAGCGATTTAACCCTTGAGTCGATAAAAGCACACAAAATGAGGGAGAAAGATTTCGATAAACGAGTGGTTGTTAAAAATGCCGAGGTGGTTAATCAGTTTTTTGAACAGGGAAAAAGTGTTGTTGTTCTTACCATGCATTACGGAAATTGGGAGTGGAGCAACATTCTTTCCACCTATCAGAAACATCAAATACTAGCTGTTTATAAACCCTTACACAATTTGCTATTCGACCAATTTATGAATAACACACGCAAAAAATTTGGTGCTGAAACGGTTAAAGATTCATTAACGCTTCGTACCGTTATTAACAAAAGAAAAAAAAACGAACCGGTTTTTATTGGGTTGGTTGCCGACCAAACACCCCCTGCATTTCATAAATTTTGGATGCTATTTTTAAACCAGGAAGCTTTGTTTTTTCAGGGACCTGCATCAATTTCGAAACGGTTTAACTATCCTCTGTTTTTTCAGAAAATGAAGAAAACGAAGCGAGGTAAATATGAAATCAGTTTTGAATTATTATACGAAAATCCATCGGAAGTTAGCGAAACGGAAATAATGAAAACATTTGTTGCTAAAATGGAAGAAATAATTAGAAAAGAACCAGAATACTATTTATGGTCGCACCGCAGATGGAAGCACACACGACCAGAAGGTATTCCTTTAATTTTATAAAATTGTACAAAGATGTTTAAAAATTGTGGATTGAAGAGTAAATGCCACTTTTATAAAAATAGCAAAATTGGAGGAGACTTAGGGCTTACTCATAAATAAGTCCGGGAATTTAGGGACAATATTTTGTGCACAGACGCGGCAAAAAACACAAGCATAGCAGGGTTACGGTGAGTATTTTTAACAAAGTATGTGTGCAAAAGATGTTCATAAAAACCGGAAGTTATTTCATTACAATCCCTAAGTTATTTTTGAAGCAGGTCAATAAACTCTTTTGCCAGGTTTTTTCTTGAATATTTTTCAAACGAACTCGGTTCAATTTCTAATTTATTTTTTTGAAACAGGTCAAAATAGTTCTGTACGGTTTCTTTAATTCCCTGAATATTTTTAAAATCAAGAGGGGTTCCGGAGCTGGTTTCCTTAATTATTTTTGCATAATCGGCATCGGTTGGTCCAATAGCAAGTATTGGTTTGTGCAGTGCCAAATATTCGTACATTTTCCCCGGAAGAATTCCTTTTACATTTGGTGAATCATTTAACGGAAGTAATAATACTTGTGATTTACTTAATTGAATTAATCCTTTTTTGTGTGGAAGATGTTCAATTAAAATTAAATTTTTTGTAAGATTATTTTTTTGAATCTCATCAATAACAGAATCATCTGTCTGTCCAATTAGTTGAATACGAAGTGAACTTTTAAATTCAATATTATTTTCAGAAATTTCCTTTAGGGCAGTCCATAAAGAAATTGGATTTCTGTCTTTATTAAATGCTCCAAAGTGCGAAATGGTAAAAGTTTTGTCCAGCTCCGCTTTTTCGAAATTGAAATCTTGTGGATCGTAACCATTATTTATTATTTCAATTTTTCGTTGAACTATTTTTTCTAAATCAGTAGCACAGCCAGGACTGACCGTTACAATATAGTCGGCTTTTGTGAGTACTTCAGATTCAAGTTTATGGTGTTTTTTGTCGGCCCACGTTGTTAATTTTAATTTCGAATAGAAATCGATGTCGGTCCAGGGATCACGAAAATCTGCAATCCATGGAATATCGAATTTCTTTTTTAACCCCAACGCAATTAAGTGCATACTGTGCGGTGGCCCCGTAGAAATAATCAAATCAACTTTATTTTTCTTCAGGTAATTCGAAAGGTATTTTATTGACGGGCGGATCCAAAATCTTCGTGGATCCGGGATAAGAAAATTTCCCCTGATAAACACCGATAATTTATTTTTCCAATTTCCCGATGAGGCTTCGGAAATATAACCAGCTTTAAATTTTGTATTACTTTTAGTCCCAGATAGTTTGCGGTATAAATGGTAAGGTTCCCAAATGGGAGTTTTTAATTCAACAATATCTTTATGAATTTCTTGTATTAAACTTTCATCAGTAACTGAAGAGTCGGGATTTTCAGGAGTATAAATAATTGGTTGCCATCCCAGATCGGGAAGAAATTTTGACATTTTTAACCAGCGCATTACACCCCCGCCGCCGCTTGGCGGCCAGTAATAAGTTATTATCAGGACTTTTTTTTTCATAACTAATTTACTTCTTCAAAATTTCATCGTTTAACTCCAAAACAGTTTGAACAAAAACTTCCCAAGAATATTTCTTTTTTTCCAAAGCAGTATTTTTGCTAAATTCTGCTTCTTTTTCTAAATCGTAAAATTTATATATTGCATCGGCAAGCTGTTGAATATCGTTTTTAACAACATAGCCAACTTTATTATCGGGGATTAGTTCTGCCAATCCTCCAACATCAGTAGTAATCATTGGCTTGTTGAAATGATAGGCAATTTGGGTTATTCCGCTTTGTGTAGCTGTTTTATAAGGTTGAACAACAACATCGCAGGCACAGAAATATTTATGAACATCGGTATTTGGAATAAATTCGGTGTGCAATTCAACAAAATTTCCGAGGTCGTGTTTTTTTATAATTTCTAAATATTTATCAGGTTTGGTATAAAACTCTCCTGCAATTAGCAGCTTCACCGGGAACTTCCGAAGTCGTATATTTGCAAAGGCTTCAAGCAAAGTATCCAGGCCTTTATAATCTCTAATAAATCCAAAAAATAGAATATAGTTTGAATTACTATCCAATTCCAATTGTCTTTTTGCGTCTTCTTTGGGAATAATCTCCCCAAAGTTATCGTAGAGCGGATGGGGTGTATATTTTCTTGGTTTGTTTGCATCAAAAAGGGTTAGGTCGTTCAAAACACTTTTTGATAGGGTAATAAAAGCATCTACATTTTTTACAAAATAGCTTGACAACAATTTATCTCCCGGTTTGCTTTCGTGCGGAATAATATTGTCGGCAATTGCAATCACTTTTGTTTTATTATTTTTTCTGATGATTTTTGAAATGGTACCCAGACTTGGTGCCATAAAAGGAATCCAGTATCGAAGAATAACAATGTCAGGAGCCAGTTTTTTTAGGTAGTACCCAACTTTTATCCAATTAAAAGGATTTATTGAATTTACCAGCACTTCGATATCTAATCCTGCGGGAGGTTCCTCTTCAGAATATTGAGTTTTCCCCGGAAAAAGAATAGCAGGATACTGCAAGCTGAACGTATAAATTTTCACCTCATCGCCATTTTCAATAAAAGCTTTTGCCATTCTTTCGTTAAACGTTGCAATTCCACCTCCTCGAAGCGGATAGGCAGAACCAACAATAGCAATTTTTCTTTTTTCTTTTGGCAAATTGGCCATTCTGTAATTTTTATATTTTCCCAAACAAGTCCTTAAAATTCACCTGGTCGCCAATAATATTTCCTAATTTATCAATTGCAACCCTTTTTTGTGCCATTGTATCGCGGTAACGGATAGTAACCGTATTGTCTTCTGCCGATTGATGATCAACGGTTATGCAGAATGGTGTTCCAATGGCATCTTGCCTGCGGTAGCGTTTCCCAATGGAATCTTTTT
>JAKIST010000075.1 GCA_021648495.1 Draconibacterium sp. | reverse complement strand
GCTATTGAGGTGTACAGATAATATTTCTGGCTCGAACTTAATGTAAACATGCCGCAAAAATATTACGACTTTGTTTATTAGTAAATATGCATTTGCTTAGATGGATACGAACTGTTTAACTAAAAGATTATTGATATATCTTTTTTTTGTAATTTAATGGAACTGATTATTCAAACTCCAGCATCTATTACATGTCATGGTAATATAAATTTTTTGCTTTATACAGAAATATTTACATAAATCAATTAATTTTGACCGATAAACAAAATGACATTGAAATAAATTCAGTTGTTTTTAAGGAATAATTTAAAACATATTAAAAAATGGACCAAGAATTAAAATCAGAAGGTAAATGCTTTTATTGCGATGGGTATTTTTCTCAAGCCGAAATTGGGAAACATGTAGCAAAACACCTTGTTCAAACGGAAAAGGGTGATGCCGGCAAAAATCACTCAAATTATGTACATATAGAAGTTGAGGCAAATGAAATGTTTCTTCACCTCCTTGTAAAAGGAAATTCACCAATGAAAACCATTGACATTTTTTTGCGAAAAATTTGGTTGGAATGTTGTGGCCACATGAGTGAGTTTGAGCATAAAAACTTTAAAATATCAATGGAACACAGGGTTGAAGAAGTTTTTCAGCCCCGTGTGAAAATATTTCATGACTATGATTTCGGCACAACAACGCGGGTTTTTCTTAAAGCACGCAAACACTACCAGCTAAATTTGAAAGAAAAAATCATGCTGCTTTCGAGAAACGAGCCGCTGAAACTGATGTGTGTTTCTTGCAAAACCGAACCTGCAATAAATATTTGTACTGTTTGCTGCTATCAGGAGATGGCCTTTTTTTGTGAAAAATGCTCAAAAAAACATGCCGAAACCTGCGAAGATTTTGCCGATTATGCAAATACGCCGATTGTAAATTCACCCCGAATGGGCGAGTGCGGATATACAGGAGGTACTATAGATATTGAAAGGGATGGAGTTTATAAAATAAAATAGAATTATGCCACGATTATCAAAAGAGTTTAAACAAGCTGTTCAGGGAATTCCGGTTGAGGAACTTCAAAAACTATTGATGCAATTTGCTTCTAAAAATAGTGAAATTTATGATTTGATAAACCTGAAATATGTTAGCGGAAACGATGCAGAAGATGAGATTTTCGAAGAAATAAAAGAAAAGGTTGAAGATGAGATTTGTTTTATTGGTGAAAGGGGAATTGTACAAAAAAACCTGGCAAAAGCAATAAGTAAGGCTGTTGGGCACATTAACTATTTTTCAAAAGTGACAAAAAATAAGGAAAGGGAAGCAGAGTTATTGGTTTGTTTATTGGATGAAGTTTTTGAAAATTACACCGAAGAACTTGGTACTTGTTGGACTGTTTTCGACTCAAAAGTGGCTATTACTACAAATCGTTTATACAATCATATTACAAAAAAATTACACGAGGACTATCTTATTGAATTCACCGAACCTATGAACCGGTTTCTATCAATACTCCATGCCAATTCAAATCATCTAAATTATGTTTATGGTATGCCCAAAACTATGAACTAATGAATTATGAGTCCAGTCCAAAAACACATAAAATCAAAAAAGTATCTTTTGGTAATATTTTCATTTTTCTCAATTAGCTGATGCTCAGGCATCACCAAATATCGAAAAATAAAAATCTCATCCAAAATCTTTCTTTTTATGAAAATCCTCTGTTTTTAGACTGGACTCAATTATTCTTTTAGGAGTCAATTTTAAGCCGTCAAAATTTAATTATACAATTTCACTCAAACCAACCGGTTCTATTGGATACCAATCGCTTTCCTTAACTATTTCATCGTTTATTTTCAGGTCGAAACCAAGGTTCATAAAATGGATGATATTGTCTTCGGACGGAAAAAAACTATGGCAATATCGGGGTGTTACATAATCGGGTACAATACCGATATAATCGTTTCCGGTTACCATATTATAAATTTCTTTGGCATTTGATAATTGTAAAGGAATATTATTTTTATTTAATTCCAGGGCAATCCTTACAGTTTCCTCCACGCGTACTATACTCGAACCGGCAAGCCTGACCTTCCATTCTCCTTCATAATCTGAAATAAAAAGTGAAATATGGGTCGAATTACCACCTCGGCAAATTTCCCATGGATGTGCCCCTAAAGTTCGTCCACTCTGATACCATTCTGAAAAAGCCTGTGGCGAATCTCCGTCAATATCCTTGAGGCCGGCATCGCGCATATCTGCCATTCTTAAATATTTTTCTTTTGGTGTTAGCTGGGTGCTTTCATTTTTAAAATAGTTGTTGGCATCGTAAGCCATTTTGCACATTGCGTAAAATTTATTAGCAGTCATTTCATCCAATCCGGGCTGGTTATTGTCACTTATCTGATTTAAAATCGACCTTAGTTTTTTAATATTTTCTGCACCCAGATTGATATCTAATCGCCTTGTTTCTTCACCCAAAATATTCCAAAATACGTATCTCTTTATCCTGCCCACCCTCTTTTGGTACGACAGGTTTTTGCTGATATAGTTGTTGTAAACTCTCGCATCTTTCTTTAGTTTTTCAACTTCATTGGCTATTCTAATTAACAGCCATTTAATAAGCCTGTTATAAATGTCGTAACCCGGATGATTATTTTCTTCCGGTATTTTACGCTTATTAATCCTGCATATTAATTTTGAGTTGAAATAAAAAAACAATTCACTTTGATATTTAGAAGTCTGGAATTTATACCATTTAATTTTATCTGGATAATAGCTTTTCCATAATTCCTCAAATTCTTCCATCGATTCCACCTCCCCACATGCCTTTAAATCTCTGTAATTGTCGAAAGCCGAAATTGGTCCACGTTCAACCTCAAACCAGATGGAACGATAGTCATCGTTTTTCCCTGGCTTAACAACACTAAAAACATGGTACAGTTTATTTAAATTCATGTATATTTCAGGAGTTGGCGGAATCCCGTCCACGCTCAGGTATTTGATGAGCTTATCTATTTCCGGTGCAAATAATTTTGTTTTCATGATATAACAAATTTACGAAATCTAAATTTCATGGTTGCTACTCATGAAAATTCATTGATAAAAAACTACCCTTTTATCATTTTAGCCTATCATTTTGATAAAATATATTTGCCTCTGTTATTGTGAATACCTCGATTCCTATAATGAGGATTTGCACCTATTTTACTTCACTTCAAAAATGTCGCGCAACTCTTTGTTGCTCATATTTCCAATCCAGTTTTCGCCTGTGGCAACAGTCATTTCTGCCAAAGCTTTTTTCCGTTGTATCATTTCGTTGATTTTTTCTTCGAAAGTATTTTTAGTAATAAAACGGTGAACCATTACATTATTTTTTTGTCCAATCCGGTAGGCGCGGTCGGTAGCTTGAGTTTCCACGGCGGGATTCCACCATAAATCGTAATGGATTACGTGGCTGGCAGCGGTGAGGTTCAGCCCGGTTCCAGCTGCTTTTAGCGAAAGGATAAATACTTTATCGGCATGGTTGGTCTGGAAACGTTCCACCATATCTTTTCGTTGTTTGAGGCTGCAGCCACCATGATAAAACAGCGGATCTTCGTTGTACCGTTCATTAATAAAATATTTCAGCAATTTTGCCATTTCGGTAAACTGAGTAAAAAGTAAGACTTTTTCGTTGCTTTCAATAATTGTGTCCAATTTATCGAAAAGCAATGCAAGTTTACCGCTTAACGAAGCGTCCATTTTTCCATTTTTCAGGAATTGGGTGGGGTGGTTGCAAATTTGTTTTAGTGCCATTATCATTTGCAAAACTAATCCTTGTCTTACAAAAAGTGATTTATGATTCGATTGTTGAATTCCCTCAATTTCGTCCATCGCCTTTTCAAGGGTTTTTTCATACAGGCTTGCCTGTTCTCTCGTCAGGCTGGCAAAACTGTCGATTTCAATTTTTTCAGGAAGGTCGGAAATAATACTTTTATCCGATTTTAAACGCCGCATCAAAAAAGGTGAGGTTACCTGTTTCAGTTTGTCTGCAATTTCCCGGTCGTTCAATTGTTCAATCGGGTTGCCATAGGTTTCTGCAAACTCTTTGGCACTGCCCAAAAATCCGCGGTTGCTATAATCCATGATGCTCCATAATTCGCTCAACCTGTTTTCAACCGGAGTTCCACTCATTGCAATAAAATTGCCCGATTTAATTGATTTTATAGCTTTTGTTTGGGCTGTATTTTGATTTTTAATGTTCTGTGCTTCATCGATAACCAAGGAGTGCCATTTCAATTTTTTAAGTTTTTCGGCATCACCGCGAGCAATTCCGTACGAGGTAAGCAAAATATCGTAGTCGTTTAATTTCCCCAAATCGCGTTGTGTCCCGTGATAAATAGCTGTTTTCAGCGAAGGAGCAAATTTTTGCACTTCGGCCTGCCAGTTGGTAATTAACCCGGTTGGCGAAACAACCAATACTTTTTCTTTCTCAAGCATTCCTTCGTCTTTGAATTTCTGGATGGTAGCAATAACCTGCAAAGTTTTACCCAGTCCCATATCGTCGGCCAACACAGAACCAAAACCAATTTGGGCATTTCGGTAAATCCACGAAAAACCACGTAGCTGATAAGGACGCATTTTCGCATTAATACCTTTTGGAAGTTTGATTTCTTTAAAATTAGTCAGCTCTTCAATCAGCTTTTTTACCTCATCGGTAATCGCCACTTTTGCTCCAAAATAGTCGCCCGAAAGTGCTGCCCGAAGCATCTGAAAAGCCGTCATTTCTTTCGATTGCGAAAAGTGTTTGTACAATTTTAAAAGGTCTTCCTTTTCAACATAAATATATTCGGTTTTGAATTTTATCAAGCCTTCCGATTTCTGCAAAAGTTTTCTGAATTCTTCTTCACCCATTACGGTGTCGCCAATTGCGACCTGCCACTCAAAATCGAGCAGTTTATCGAGACGAAGGAATGATTTGCCCGTGTTTTTATTTTTTATTTTTACACTGGTACGCGGACGAAGAATTTCCTGCAGCGATTTTGGCAACAATACAGAAATATCCAATAGCTGAATTGCCGGGATCATCTGCATCAGAAAAGGGGTAAAAGTGTTACTTTCCATGATAATTTCCTGTTCGCCAGAAGTATTGATAAAATCGTCTAACCCTTCGATAAAACTGCTTAATTGCGAAACCGATTGCAGTATCTCAAAACGCTCGTTATCGAATTCTTTTTGAATGAGTACATCTTTTAAAGGAACAGCAACATCCAATACATTTTCGGAATTTTGAATACTAACCGAAACCTTGAATTGTTCGTCTTTGTACTCTTCAACAATGAGCAGAGGATTGAACTTTCCCTGAGCGAGATAAAATTTCTGAAGCCAGATCATTATTCCGCCTGTTAAAGATTCCTCTCCGGGCCGGGTAAAAGGATAACTGGCCGATTTAAAAAACAGGGTTTCAAAAATATCATGGTCAACATTGTAGCTCACCAAATTTACGATTTCGGAAATAAAAAGCGACAACAAATTAGTTGCCCTGTCTTTTGTAATCTTTCGTTGCCGTTTAGGTTCCTGCCAAATAAAAATATCTGGCGGGAGCATGTTTTCCAGTTCGCCAACTAGCTTTTTTACTTCTTTACTTAAAAGGGCAGGCAGCCAGCGAATGGTAAATTCTTTACCAGGCAGTTGTACAACCTGCGGCACAATTGCACCGTTGGCAACCAACTGAACTGCTAAATGTAATACAGTGTGCAAAGATGCTGTTGAGGGCTGATAATCGTATGTTTTTGAACTTTGAATTTGTGCCAACTGCTGTAAAAATTCACGGATTGAATAGGATTTATCGTTTACCGCAACTTTTGCGCGGAGCGAATCATCGAGGCTGATTGTGTTTTGCGAATGAGATTTAATTTGGTTTTCTTCGGAATAAGCGGCTGAAAAAAATGCAGCCAAACTGATTTTGCCGCTGGCAGCTTTTTGGGTATTTTTCACAATCCGGTTTAAATGACTGCGGTATCTTTCGCGAAAATCGGCAGCCGATGAGGTATAAAAAGCCGGAAAAGGAGTGAGTAAAGCCGACAGTGGCACGTGAATAGGTGTTAGTCCTGCATAAGAAAGTTTCTGATAAGCATCTTCCGGATCGTAGGACTTTGCTTCTTTTGTTTTTTCGAAAAAAAGATTCTTTAGTTTAGGGATTTCAATGTTTTTCTTTTTAATGACAATTCCCAATTTATTTAACTCCATAAACAAATCGACTTTATGTAGCGAAAAGGCGAGAAATGGGTTGTTATCGATTTCGGCTGAAGTTTTATAAATTACCGAAGCAAGATGTTTGCAAGGCACTGCCCAGTCGGGGCACGAGCATTGCATTTTTAAGTCAGTCCATTGTGTTGGAAAAACTTTTAAACCAAAACGTTCGGCGAGGGTAAGAATGGCGGGATCCAATTCACGGTTCAACAATTTGGAGATGATAACCGGGCGTTTGGTAATTTCATGTATAAAACTGCTTAGTTCGGGGTCGAAAAACGGCGGTAAAATAATATCTACTTTATAGGGGCGCGAGCGTGAGCCTGCTACTTTTGCCGAAATGTGGTTGCCGTTAATTGTAATCTTTTCGACTGCCCCTTTGCGGGCATACGAAGCACCGCGCGGCAAACGGTTACTGTAGTCAATGTTGCTCAACGAATTTAACCATTGTTGCCCCCACCATGTTTTTCCAAATGCTGATGTCATAAATATTTGGTTTTTGTTAAAATCAGAAAAATAAATTGACTGACAAGAAACCAAAATTATCTCTAAAACTATGTCAAAACGGTTCTTGATTTATTAACGGGTTGGAGGGAAATAATCAACAAAGATAATTTTACTGAAAATCGGGTTGTTTTTTTATGTATTAAGAAATAGATTAGTTAGTGTCCGTATATAAAGTCCGACTTCTTCGTTATGCTTGTCAGAAAAACAGTCATTTACAAGAGTAAACTTCTTTATTTTCTAACCTCGCAAGCCTCGAATTCGAACTTTCTATTTCAAACACTTTACTTTATGGACAGACTCTAGTTAATTGAGTTGCAAACGAGGGGTAGTTGGAATTCGGAGCCGTTGATTAAACAAAAAGTGTAACATTTTACGGTTGACCATAAATTTTAAGTATAAATATTTATGGTTGACTATAAATATTTTGTAAACTTGTAGAAAAATATAATGATAATAGACCGGTTTATACAACAACAATGTATGGATTATCTGGCAACAAGCCAAAAGGTAATGCTGATTTACGGTCCCAGACAAGCTGGAAAAACCACTTTAGGAGTTGTAAATTAATAAACGCTTGTTTTATGCGTAGATATTTTGATTTTTAGCGAGTTGAAAAATCTGTAAATAGTGGTTCTATTAAAAGAATTTTTCAAAGAAGATAAAAAGCAAAAGAACAAGTAGAAATCGAGTGCTTATTTGTTTACAACTCCTTAGTAAAGCAAATAGGGGAAAATTCAGGTCTAAAGGTGCTATATCTTTCGGCCGATTTGAGCAAAAACGAAAACCTGCTGATGCAGCGCGATTTAAAGATCCTTTCGGATTTGACAGAGGGATATCGGTTGTTGATTATTGATGAAGCACAGCGAGTATCAGATATCGGGTTGGTATTAAAAATTTTATATGATGAAATGCCACATTTGAGGGTTATAGCAACAGGTTCTTCATCGTTCGATCTTGCAAATAAAACAGCCGAGCCCTTAACAGGCCGTAAGCAGGTTTTTCACCTCCTTCCTTTCTCGTTAAGCGAAATTGCTTCGGGAATGAATAACTACGAACTGGATCAGCGATTGGAAGAAATACTGATTTATGGACTTTATCCTGAAGTTTACACCAGCAAAACGAATCAAAAAAGTGAAATTTTGGATGACATCTGTGAATCGTATTTATTTAAAGATGTACTTCAACTCACCACAATTAAATACACGGCAAAAATAAGGGACTTACTTCGCTTACTGGCATTTCAGGTAGGGCACCAAGTATCTGTTCACGAGCTGACCCAAAAATTATCACTGAACAGGGAAACGGTGGAACGCTACATGGATTTACTTGAAAAAGCGTTTGTTATTTTCCGACTTCCAGTTTACAGCAGGAACCTCAGAAATGAGGTTTCCAAAATGGATAAAATATTTTTTTACGATACTGGCATCCGTAATTCATTAATAGACAACCTAAAGCCACTCAGTCAGCGCATTGACATCGGTAACCTTTGGGAAAATTTCATTGTTGCTGAAAGACGAAAGCAGTTACTTTATCAACGTATTAATGTACAATCTTATTTTTGGAGGACTTATTCGGGAGCAGAAATTGATTATGTTGAAGAAGGTGAAAATGGTCTGACTGGTTATGAAATTAAAATAGAAAAGAATAAAGTCAGGATACCTAAAGCGTGGAATAATGAATACGGTGGAAATTTCCAACTTATTAACAGGGCAAACTATCTGGATTGGTTATTGGCTGATATACGTAGCCGGCATTATTCATAAAATTATTCTATTCCGAGGTCAAACTGCTTTGAATGAAAGAAAATGCTCGATTTTCGTTTCTCAAAATAGCTAAGGCTATTTCTGTGGACCTCAACTCTGCGCTTCCCTTTATTCTTTGCATTTTGACTTCTCATAACGAAAATTCATGAATAATGCAGATAGAATTCAGTAAAGAAAATTTGTAAAACAGAAATCGCTTTTTGAATTACCTTTTGAATTGTCACAGAACAACTTATAACAAAACAGGGAGTGAAATATTCATTCAAACAAGTTGGAAATTGCATATAACGGAATCACCGTTATTTTTCCGTATCCCGAGAAGTTTTCCAGTGAAACCCTGATTCCTTTTGTTGATTTTTTCTCTTCCATAAAAAGATTTAAGCTCTGCATTTTCCCGCTGCTGCCCGATTTAACCTCAACCGGTACTATCGGGCCATTTTGTTCAATTAAATAATCCACTTCGGCGTTACTTCCCCTTTTCTCGCGATGCCAGTAATACAGTTGCTTTTTTTCAAATACCTGTGAATATTTTATCAATTCAATACCCACAAACGTTTCGGCAGCATTTCCCTTATTTAACATGTCAATGTTTTCCGCTATTAACAGGTCTGACAATCTCAAACCTGCCAATTGCTGAAATATTCCATTATCAAATAAAAGTGTTTTAATCATTTTGAGATTAACTTCTGCACAAATTGGAATTCCCTGCCCTGATGTATGGTAAATTTTATAAACTAAACCTGCCTTCTCAAGCAGGTCGAGGGCTTCTTTCGCTTGAGCAGGATTTGATGACGAACCTGCATTTGAATATACATATTTACTGCCGGTCTGTTTAACAATTGAACCCATTACTTCACGCAGACGTAATGCCGGTATTCTGCGTTTATATTTTGCAAAATCATCGTTGTACGAAATGGTAATATCCGATAAAACATTTTGCACCGCTTTAATATTTGAACTTTCCGCAATAAACGTTTTTATTGCTTCCGGCATTCCTCCAATTATCAGAAACTGTTTAAGCCTATTTTTTAATTTTTCGTGAAATGCTCTATTCAACGGATTCACGGGCGATGCATTTTTTTTAATTTAGATTAACGATCCATCATTATTTGCCATCAAAAATTCATCGAACGACATTGGGTACATATACAATGATCGGATACGCCCAACTCCCCACGAAGTTATTTCCTCAAGTGCGAATTCAAGTAATGAGCCAGCGGCTATTACGTATAATCCCGGCAATGATTCGTAAAAAAAGCGGAGTGATTGTATAGCTTTTGGGCAACTTTGTATTTCGTCAAAAAAAAGCAAGGTTTTACCTTCTGTAACCGGAATTCCGAAATAAGCCGAAATATTTGTACAAATCCGCACTGGGTCGAGATTTTGTTCAAAAAAATACTCAACATCACTGTTTTTTTCGAAGTTAACTTCTACAAAATGTTCGAATTGTTTGCCCAACTCCCTTACAATGTAGGTTTTTCCAACCTGGCAAGCCCCTCTTAATCGTAAAACTTTATGGTTTTCCTCAGTCTTCCAGGTGATTAAAGTACGAAGTATAGTTCTTTTCATTTTGGGAAAATTAAAATATCAAGGCAAACTTAGGGTTTAATTATTAAAGAGTCCAGTCTAAAAACAGAGGATTTTCATAAAAAGAAAGATTTTGGATGAGATTTTTATTTTTCGATATTTGGTGATGCCTGAGCATCAGCTAATTGAGAAAAATGAAAATATTACCAAAAGATACTTTTTTGATTTTATGTGTTTTTGGACTGGACTCATTAAATAATCAAGGCAAATGTTGAAGTGAAGTCTTAAAATATCAGGGCAAAGATAATTATAATTGAAAATGTGGGTTATACAATTTAACTATATTGTGCTGGGTAATTGAATTGGATTATTTTGTGCAAGGTCAAGTTAAAATATTTTCCCATAGCATCTGCTATGGGAAAATATTTTAACGATAAGATTGTGCAAAAGAATTGATTTAATACGACATTGTAAAGTTAATTTGGTATTACAGTAACATCGCTTACAAAACTATTCAAATGAGGATAACTTTCTTAATTCTGATTTCGTTTTGTGTACAAATACCGGAGTACCATTGAAATTGAAAATCTCGGATATATTAAAGAAATTGTCAACCGCGATTTTAGTTCGTGGTCGGGCAAGCGAAAAAGAATATCTACTGTAGCATTGTTTTAGGTCGTTGTTTATTTATGGATGTTATCCGGGCCAGCGGGGGAGCAATCGCATAATAAGGCTAATATATTAAATGAAATTTAAATGTATTCATTAGAAACAACTCCATTAGAAGTTTGCAATGAATTTGCTCTAAAACAAAAAATATTATGAAAGGGGCAAAAACTGTCGCAAGCTGAGATGGCTGAACGCTCGGGAGTATCTTTAGGCAGTCTTAAACGGTTTGAAAACACAGAGAAAATATCATTGGAATCACTTCTTAAATTAGCTCATCTTCTTGGAAGGTTAAAAGATTTTAAAAACGTATTTCAGCCAAATAAAAACCTAAAAGATATTGAAAAACTATTCACTAACAAATAGGAAAAATGGCAGAAATAAATAAAATATTTGTTTCGCTTCTTATTGAAGGTCAAAAACTTAAAGTTGGCGAAATGGTTCTTTCAGAGCAAAAGATTTACTTTCGGTATAATTCTAATTTTTTTGAAACTTTTCTGTCTGGACGTGCCTTTTTGGGCTGGTAGTAATACTGGTGCCTTGAAAATTCCGATAATTGGCAATACCCGGTCCCGTTTCAAACCCAGCCCGATATATTTTATGGCTATATTTTTTTTCTCGCCCAGGCATTTTTTTTAGCATCTCGGTTTTTAAATGGCCTTCTATTTCTTTTTCTGCCAGCAATTTCTTGAGGAGTTTATTCTCTTTTTCCAGCCTTTTGATTTCTTTGATATGGGCCGGGGTCATCCCGTGCCTGAATCCGGCTTCGCCCATTTCCTCAAATTTCTTCTTCCAACTATAATATGTCGCTGGATAAATGCCGTGTTTTTCAAGGGTGCTTTTTACACCATTTTCTTCAACTTCTTTTAAAATTTGAAGCTTTTCTTCTTTTGTGAACTTTCTTTTTTCGGTCATAATCGTACAAAGGGATTATTACGAAATAAGTTGGACAAAGCTGGCGATGTTATTTTGTGCGATAACAAGGCAAAAAACGTAGTCATAGCCAAAGCTATAGCGAGGATTTTTAACGCAGTTAGCGTGCAAAAGAACAAGCCAGAATGGTCATGTTATTTCGTAACAATGCCAAAGTTATAGATTTCTAACTATAATTCTGTCCGACTTTCTAAGGGGCTAAAACTGGATGATAAAAAGTTAGTATTTTTGTGCATGTAATTTTTATAATTTCAAATTATGCAAAACTTCTTTGTAAAATCTCACGGACTTGGAAATGATTATGTTGTTTTAAACCAAGATAAAATAGAGTTCGAACTCACCGAAAAGGCAATAGTTAAAATTTGCGATGTACATTATGGAATTGGTTCCGACGGTATTTTGTTGAAGGTACCAAGTAGCAGTGCCGATTTTGGATTGCGGATATTAAATCCCGATGGTTCGGAAGCAGAAAAAAGCGGAAACGGCTTGCGCATTTTTGCCAAGTATTTGTACGATTACAAATTTACGGCCGAAAAAATATTTACCATAGAAACCCCGGGCGGTCTGGTTCGGGCTGATATTACTGAAGAGAAAAACGGAAAGGCATTCACCATAAAAGTAGATATGGGGAAAGCTATTTTTGAATCGGAAAAAATTCCTGTTCATTACAAAAACAAAGAGTGTTTGGATGAAACTTTACATTTAGAACACAAAGATTATTTGGTTAATTGTGTGTCGGTTGGCAATCCGCATTGTGTAGTTATTAAAAATGAACTCGACGAAAATGAGATTCTAACTTTCGGTTCACAAATCGAGAATCACGAGATGTTCCCCAACCGGATTAATGTTCAGTTTGCCAAAGTAATTTCGCCAAGCGAAGTTGAAGTTATTATTTGGGAACGCGGTGCAGGATGGACACTGGCATCGGGAAGCTCGTCGTGTGCAGTTGCCGCGGTGGTCCTAAAAAAGGGATTAACAGGGCGCAACTTAACCATTAAAATGCCCGGTGGAAACCTCAAGATTGAAATTGATGAATTGTGGAATATCAAAATGACCGGCAAAGTGCGGGAAATTGCATCGGGGGTTTTAAGCGATGAATTGATCAAGGATTTGAAATAAATGACAAGGTTTGGTTGGATGGGATTCTTGTGAAAATTAGAGGTCCTAATTATAATTCGCATTTATTTATTCACATTGTTTGCAGCGTGTTTTTATTTTCTATATTTGTAACCATGTGTAATGTTGTACAGTGTGGTTATGAAAAATTATTATTTGATTTCAGAAGTTGCGGAGATTTTAGGGAAAAGTACTGAAACACTTAGAAGGTGGGATAGAAATGGTAAATTAACTGCTGTTAGGGAACCCATGAGTAATTACCGGGTTTATAAGAAAGAGCAATTGCAATTATTTCCTGAATTCAATGAATTTTCAAAAAATAAAAGATTTGTTGGGAATTTTGAAAAACCCAATCAATCATACAATGTTTTAGAGTTATTTGCTGGTGCCGGCGGTTTGGCAATTGGTCTCGAGAAAGCAGGGATTAAATGTGCTGCTTTAAATGAGATTGATAAATGGGCATGTCAAACATTGCGAAAAAACAGGCCCAATTGGAAGGTATTGGAAGGGGATGTGAAAGATTTTGATTTTACTGATTTTGAAGGTAAGGTTGATATTGTAACAGGAGGATTTCCTTGTCAGGCATTTAGTTACGCTGGAAAAAAACTTGGGTTAAAAGATGCAAGAGGAACCTTGTTTTATGAATTTGCAAGAGTTGTAACAGAAGTAAGACCCGCAATTTGTGTTGGTGAAAATGTGCGAGGGCTTTTGAGTCATGAAAAAGGAAAAACACTTGAAGGAATGATTTCCATTCTATATGAAATTGGTTATAATGTAGTATCTCCTGTCCAGATTTTAAAAGCTGTAAATTATAACGTACCTCAAAAAAGAGAACGGTTAATTTTAGTAGGAATTAGAAAAGATATCGATATTGAATATCACTATCCGACACCTTATGAGAAAATATACAATTTAAGTGATGCACTGAAAAAAGGTGATTTATATAAATCGGATGTCCCAAAATCGAAAGGAACGAATTATCCCGACCATAAAAAAGAGGTTCTTGATTTGGTTCCTCCAAAAGGATATTGGAGAGATTTGCCTTATGATATTCAGAAAGAATATATGCAAAAAAGTTTTTATTTAGGTGGAGGAAAAACTGGGATGGCGCGGAGAATTGGCTGGGATGAACCTTGTTTGACCCTCACTTGCAGCCCTGCAC
>JAKIST010000074.1 GCA_021648495.1 Draconibacterium sp. | reverse complement strand
ACATCTTTTGCACACATACTTTGTTAAAAATACTCACCGTAACCCTGCTATGCTTGTGTTTTTTGCCGCGTCTGTGCACAAAATATTGTCCCTAAATTCCCGGACTTATTTCTGAGTAAGCCCTAAATACTTTTTTCATGTTTGTGACAAATATCCTGTTTGTACCGTTTTTTCCTTCGTATTTTTTCCGATTGTTTTTAAATCAACTAAAAAGAACCTGAGAATTCAATTCATTAAAAAAATAAAACATGAGAAAATTTGTATTGTTGATGGTCACTGTTTTTTTATCCGCTTCGGTAACCTTCGCAAAAAAGAAAGAAGAAGAGAAAAAAGCTAAAGGTGACACTATTATTAGCAGCAGTTTAGTAAGTGGATTAAAATTCAGGAGTATTGGTCCGGCGTGGTGCAGCGGGAGGATTGCCGATTTTGCGGTGAACAAAAAAAACACAAAAGAATATTATGTTGCTGCTGCTGCCGGACATGTTTGGAAAACGACCAACAACGGTACATCGTGGAAACCGGTGTTCGACAAATATGGAGCGTACTCGATTGGCGAGGTGGAACTCGACCCTGGCAATTCAAATGTTGTTTGGGTTGGTACTGGCGAGAATAACCACCAACGTACTGTTGGATATGGCAATGGAATTTATAAGTCGGTTGACGGGGGTAAATCGTTCAAAAATATGGGGCTAAAAGAGAGCCGCCAGATTGGTGGGATTGTAATTGACCCCAGAAATGGCGATGTGGTTTTTGTTGCGTGCGAAGGATCGATTTGGGGGCCGGGCGGCGATCGGGGTTTGTATAAAACCGTGGATGGCGGGAAAATCTGGAAGAAAGTTTTGGAGATAAGCGAGAATACCGGGGTGAACAATGTAAAAATGGATCCACAAAATCCGGATATTATGTATGCAACTTCGGAGCAGCGCCGCCGTACTTCGTTTTCAAAAATTGGCGGCGGCCCCGAATCAGCTGTTTATAAATCAACCGATGGCGGTGAAAATTGGCGAAAAATTATGAAAGGTTTGCCAAAAGTGGATATTGGTGGAATGGGAATCGATGTGTCGCCGGTAAATGCTGATTATATTTATTTAATTGTTGAAGCTGCCGACGATAAAGGAGGTTTTTTCCGCTCGACAGACAAAGGCGAAAGTTGGAATAAGATGGGAAGTTACCATTCAAGTGGCCAGTATTACAACGAAATTGTGTGCGACCCGGTAGATGTGGATAAAGTATATTCAACTGAAACCGTTTCGAAAATTACTACCGATGGAGGAAAAACATGGAGTAATATCAGTACAAAAGGTCGCCACGTTGATGATCATGCCATTTGGATTGACCCTGCCGACACCAAACATTTTATGATTGGCGGCGATGGTGGAATGTACGAAACCTGGGACGGCGGTGTTGCTTTCGATTTTAAAGAAAACCTGCCGGTGACCCAGTTTTACCGCGTTTTTGTTGATAATGCCGAGCCATTTTATAATGTTTATGGCGGAACGCAAGACAACAATTCCATGGGAGGACCATCACGAAATACAAGCCGCGGCGGTGTTGTCAACGACGAGTGGTATGTTACGCTGGGCGGCGACGGTTTTTGGGCTGCTGCGGATCCCGAAGATCCGAATATTGTTTATACCGAATATCAGTATGGAAATGTGGCACGCTACGATAAAAAAAGTGGCGAACGCATTAACATTAAACCCCGCGAACGGAAAGGCGAATTAACTTATAAATGGAACTGGGATGCTCCACTTTTGGTTAGTCATCATAAAAGTTCACGCATTTTTATAGCAGCCAACAAAGTTTTTCAAAGCGACGATAGGGGAGCAACGTGGAATGTAATAAGCGATGATTTATCGGCACAGCTTGACCGGAATAGTTTTCCGTTGATGGGGAAATTCTGGCCTGCCGATGCTGTGGCAAAGGATGTTTCTACCTCGCAGTGGGGGACCATTGTTTCATTGGTTGAATCGCCCGTAAAAGAAGGACTGTTGTTTGCCGGGACCGATGACGGTGTGATTTCGATGACAGGGAACAGCGGAGAAAGCTGGGCACAAGTAAAATCGTTTCCGGGAGTTCCTGAATATACGATTGTGAGCGATATCTGGGCCGACCGTTTCGACGAGAACATTGTTTTTGCAACGTTCAGCAACCTGAAACGAAATGATAACAAACCCTACATTTTAAAAAGTACGGACAAAGGAAAAAATTGGACATCGGTAAGCGGTAACTTGCCCGAAAATGGGAGTGTACACACTTTTGCGCAGGATTATAAAAATAAAGATTTGTGGTTTGCAGGAACCGAGTTTGGAGTATTTTTTACCATCGACGGTGGTGAAAACTGGGTTCAGTTAAAATCGGGCATTCCTACAATTGCTGTTCGCGATATTGCTATCCAGGAACGCGAGAATGATTTGGTACTTGCCACTTTTGGACGTGGTTTTTACATTCTCGACAATTACAGTCCCTTGCGTGAACTGTCGCACGAACTGGTAGCAAAGGATGCACACATTTTTAAAATTAAAGATGCACTGATGTATGTTCAAACCGGCGGGAGAAGCAATCAGGGAGATACCTATTTTACGGCTCCGAACCCAGCTTTTGGTGCAACATTTACCTACTACTTAAAAGAGGTTCCTAAAACGAAAAAGCAAATCAGGAAAGAGGAAGAGAAAAAGCTTTTTAAAGAAGGAAAACCCATTCCTCAACCTACCTGGAGAGAATTGCAACTGGAAGGGAAAGAAGAAAAATCGCACCTGGTTTTTACAATTTACGATGCCAACGATAATGTCGTTCGCCAGTTAACAGCTTCTCTTTCAAAAGGTGTAAAACAACTAAATTGGGATTTGCGTTATTCAATGCCTTCAAGCGTGAGTGTTAGCGGTAATTTTACTCCGGTGAAAGAAGAAAGCAAAGGTCGCCGGGGCGGCGGCGGCGGCGGTATTTTGGTACTTCCCGGAACATACAAAGTAGGATTGAAAATGTGGCACGAGGGAGAACTGACCAATTTGGTTGATCCTGTTGAATTCAATTGCAAAAAGTTGAACAATACATCTTTACCGGCTGGATCGTACGCAGAGAACATTGAGTTTGCCAAAAAAGTAAGCAAATTGGCGATTGCGGTTGTAGGTACCGGAAAAATGATTGGTGAGGTAACATCCAAGGTGGAAAACATAAAACAAGCTATTTATTCTACGCCGGGCGCAAGCCAGAATTTAATGGACAAAGCCCGTGCCCTGGGAAAAGAGTTGGAAGAACTCAATTTTAAAATGAATGGCCTCCCGGCAAAAGCCAGTGCCGAAGAAGTGCCGCCAGAGCAAGTTCCACTAAACGACAGGCTTGGAAATATTACATACGCACACATGGGTTCTACCAGTGGGATTACTTCAACAGAAAAACAAGGTTACGAGATTCTGAAAGAGGAATTTCCACCTGTTTTGAATGCATTAAAACGTATAGTTGAAAAAGATATTCCTGCAATGGAAGCTGAATTGAATAAAATTGGTGCTCCGTGGACACCGGGCCGTTTGCCGGTTTGGAAGGAGTAAGAAATGAGTAAATAGATATTAGTAGTGAGTGGTGAGAATTCTTCCGGCAGCTTGCTTCTCGCTGTTGGCTAAGCTTTTTTTTGGGTGCGGCGGTTTCTCGCGTAGCGATTCCTTTGGAGCGAACCGCCGTTTAAAGATATGGATCTCCTCATTGAGATCACTTTGTGAGAGCAGAAGCCTTGAAATAATAGGTAAGCGATTAAAAATATTTCCGAAGAAATTCGCTTTAATTAGTCAGGGCTTCACTTTAAGTGAAACCCTGACTTTTTTGCGCTTGTTCACCCGTTGACTCAAAGTCACCGGGTGAATATTTTTAAAGGATGCCATCCGTATAATTTGAGAATACAGATGGCATCCTTTTTTTTGGTGCGGCGGTTTCTCGCGTAGCGATTCCTTTGGAGCGATCTGCCGATATAAATGCGGATCGCCTCGTAGAGATAACTTTGTGAGAATCCGCATCACCCAACACAAAACGTATAAATAATATAAGTCCCATTTATTTGTAGAGTAGTCGTCACCCGACTTCGAGTCGGGTGACGACTTTCGGTGAAAGTAGATTCTTGCTTAAAAATGTATCTTGGCGATTTTGAAAATTATGTTTTAAAAGCGGTTTTCAAACCGCATCACCGGGGAGTGCAAGTTTCTAACTCGCGCTGGTATTTAGAAAATGCCAGTCCCACTAAAACTTCCAGGTCAATTTAGCCCCGTACATTCTCGGTGCACCCGGCACAAATGTAGGGATGCCAAATAAACTCCCCGTATTTCCGGCACTCGTTACATATTTTTCGTTAAGCAGATTGCTTGTATAAACAGAAAGAATTACCTTGGGATCGGCAAGTGCCAAACCACCGTTAATATTTAACAACCCGTATGCAGCCTGTTCCAAACCTGCTGTGTTTGCGTCTTCAAAATAAATATGGGTTTTGTAGGAATACGATGGCGTTACAAACAGTTGAATATTGGGTGTAATATTGGCGCGGGCGTTAAATCCAAAAGTAAAACTGTGCTCCGGCGACAAACGGAAACTATTTCCGGCGTATTCCTGCGCTGATCCGTCAACACCGGTTGAGTCGAAGGTTGCATTTAACCATGCATAGTTTCCAAAAATATCAAGCTGTTCGATAATTGCAACTTTTACACTTGTTTCAGCACCGTATGAAGTGGCTTTTCCACCGTCTTTAACTTTGTAGTTAAACTCTCCCGATGCCGGATCGGCAATCCATGCACTGGTTTGAAAGTCGCTGTATTTTTGGTAAAATCCAACTGCATCGATAAATACTTTCGATAAAAATGAGGTTTTAAATCCTGCATCGTAATTGTTTAAAACCTCCGCATTTAAAATTTCTTTTTCTCCGCTTGAAGTGAATTGCAAAACATTGGGTCGTCTTCCGCGCGAGTAATTTACAAAAACATTGGCACCATCATTTATTTTGTATTTTATACCTGCCCGTCCGGTAAACGACATTGTATTTTTATTGATCTCTTGTTGTTGGCTCGGTTTAAAAAACAGGTTGGGGTAATTTCCTGTTAACATTCCAAGCGTCGATTCCTGGCCTCCGGTAAAAACTGTTTCGCTGTTTAATTTGTACCTGTCGTAAATTCCGCGAACTCCTCCGGAAACAAATATCTTTTTTGTGAGCTGGTAAGTACCATCGATAAAAATTTCTGCTGCCTGGTTGGTTGCCATGCTATAATTTTCTTCCCGATGATCGGTTGGAAGTGGCATTCCTGCCAATGTTCCAAGTTGTGGAATATCAGGAAGTGCAGAGACCGAAATGGGTTGTCCATCGGGCATCACCAAATAAGTAGGGTCGAAAAACAGGTAAAACGTATTTTGTTCATTGAACGAAAAATTGTAGGTCTGGTCGGCTTTTTCTCGCCAATAACTTGCTCCGGCAGAACCATTAAAACGGCTGTTCCTGGAAAAGTTGCACCTTATTTCCTGATAAAATTGTTCAGCTCCGCCATGCTCTGCCATGTCGAGTGCAGCTGCTGCCGTTCCATCGCCATCCCAACGTGCCGAAGAATTGCTGTTCCGGTACGAACTGATAGACGACCAATAAGTATTTTCATTTAGGTAATACTTGTAGTTGAGTGTAGCATCGAAAAAATCTTTTCCCGTTTCCAGATTCTCGCCTTGTTCCAGCGATGCCGTTCCACTAAAAACATCGGTCACGCCATTTGTATTTGGAAACATTTTACTCATGAAAGCAATCCCCGGGGTATCGTCTTTTTGATAGTTTACAATTAGGTCGAGTTTGTGGTTGAATGCCGGAAGGAAACGTGCCGAAAATCTTCCGGCTATTGTATTTTTTCCGTTAAGTGTTCCTCCAAAAGTATTTTCTACATAACCATCGCGGGCATTGTAAATACCGGCAGCACGTACAAAAAGTTTATCTTCAATTATCGGGACATTTACGGCTGCACGAAACTCTTTCTGCGCGAAACTTCCCGTTCCGGCAGTAACATATCCTTCGGCATTATTCCCTGGTTTTTTGCTGATAAAATGAACTGCCCCGGCTTGTGCCCCCCGACCAAAAAGTGTGTTCTGCGGGCCTTTTAAAACCTCCACTTGTTCCATATCGAACAATTCAACAGACGCGGAACTTGCACGGTTTATCGGTACATTATTATAATAAGTAGAAATTCTGGGTTGTGCACTCGGACTGACTTCATCGCTGGTTAAACCGCGTATTACAAAACTTGGGCGGTTAGCTCCCTGCTCGCGAATGTACAATCCCGGAACAAATTCGCTGAGTTGCCCCAGCTCGGTAATATTGTTTTGTTCGATGCTTGTTGCTCCAATGGCAGTAATTGCAGCCGGGACATCCAAAATTTGTTGCTCCCGTTTTTGAGCATTTACTGTTATAGGTTCAATGTGAATGTTCTCCTGTAGCAGCATTATTTTATGAAAATTTTCACCTACACCAAGAATATAATCTATCGTTTTTGTTTTATATCCCACAAATGAAATTCTTAACCTGGCTTTTCCCGTCACAAGATTTTCGATTATAAATCCACCATTTTCATTGGTGTTCACACCTTTTAGTGTTCCATCAATACTAACACTGGCACCGGCAAGTGGATTTTTTTCAGCATCATAAACTTCCCCTCTCAAAAAAACAGTGGGTAAATTCCGTGAAACTTGTTCAACGTTGCGGTATTTACGTTTTACTTTTCCGTTTTTTTTGGCTTGCCCAAATGCGGTGCACGCAACAAATAATATTAGAATAATTAATATTGCATTTTTCATGTTTTTCTCCATTTCAAAATTCAGCTTTGCGAAATAACGAAAATGATTGTAAAATAATGTGCAAGTTGATACATCATTTCAAAAAGAGGAAAAGATAGAGATTGTAAAATGTAGATTGACTATATCCTTTTAAAAGTCCAAATCGATTAATATTCGCCTCTTGCCACTTCACCGTGATGGCTGATATCTAAACCCTTTTTTTCTTCACTTGGGCTGACTTTTACTGTAACAAACTTGTTGATTACTTTAAGAATGAGCAGTGTAAAAAAGAATGCAGAACTGATGGCTAAAAGCAATGCGGTCCCCTGTTTTAGGAGTAAACTGAAACCGCCACCGTAAAATAAGCCGTTTACTCCATTTTCATTGATAGAAGTTGTTGCAAACAGACCGAGCAAGATGGTCCCAATTACTCCTCCCATACCATGAACACCCCAAACATCAAGTGCATCATCCCATCCTTTATTATTTTTGTAACGTACGGCCAGGAAGCAGCCAGCTCCTGCAGTAATTCCAATAACTGCAGCAACAGGTAGGGTTACAAAACCTGCGGCGGGCGTTATTGTTGCCAGCCCGGCAACAGCTCCTGTCATTAACCCAATAAAAGAGGGTTTCTTCTTTCCTGTATTCCATTCAATTATCAACCAGGTAATGGCTGCAAACGATGCAGAAATATCAGTATTTAGAAACGCCGCAACAGTTATATGGTTTACGTCTAACTCGCTGCCCGCATTAAAGCCATACCAACCAAACCACAGCAATGCCGTTCCAATAGCGACCAATGGAATATTGTTTGGCTGATGTTTTTTCTCTTTGCGTTTTCCAACAAATAGTGCCGCAGCAAGTGCCGCAAAACCTGCCGTGGCATGAACAACAATTCCCCCGGCAAAATCGAGGACTCCCCATTCTGCTAAAATTCCACCGCCCCAAATCATGTGGACAAACGGATAATAAATAAACAATTGCCACGCAATTAGAAAAATAATGTAAGCTTTGAACGACACACGGTTTATAAATGCTCCTGTAATTAATGCCGGGGTTATTATTGCAAACATCATTTGGTAAGCAATAAAAATATATTCGGGAAATCTTTTGTCCGGAGAAAAAACAGTTCGGGGAGTAACTCCGCGTAAAAATATTTTGTCGAGGTTTCCAAATATTCCAAAAAAATCGGTGCCATTGGCCATATTACCACTAAAGCAAAGCGTGTATCCAATAAAAAACCAGAGTATTGACGAAATGCCCATTGACACAAAACTTTGCATCATAATACTTAAAATGTGCTTATTACTTCCCAGTCCACCGTAAAAAAATGCCAATCCCGGAGTCATTAACATTACCAGGCTGGTAGCCATAATCATAAATGTTGTTAAGCCAATGTCAAACATAATTTGTAGAATTTAATTTTCACAAAAATAGATTTAATAATTTTATGGGGGTATAATCTCGGGGTAGATTTATAAACAATAGGTATAAATTAATATTTGGGGCTATATTTAGCAGGGTATTTGTTCTGTTAATATGTAGTATTTGGGTTTTTGTGAATTTGTATTTCTGCTAAAATTCCTGGGAATTCAGTATTATCTTTTTCTTTATTTATTGGTATTCGGTAAAAGTTTTGAGATTACTTCGTTATACTACCAATTACAGGTTTTTGTAGAATACTGTTTTAAAGGGGGTTGGGGTTTTTCGCATAGCGATCATTTTGGGTTAACTCCAACAAATAAACAAATAAATAAACCGGACTTTGGCTCCGTAGGAATTTGCCATTGGCATTCATCAAAGGAGTCTTCCATAGGTCCATTGGACTCCCATGGAGAATCGCTTTGCGGCTATGGACCTTCGGAGCCTTTGGAAAAAGTCTGGCTCCCGATACTGTCATTTACTCATTATGCCAGATAGGAATTGGATAAACCCATGCAATGACGGGCGTTTCAGGTATAATCGTATAAAACTTAGTTTTAGGTCATTGCGAAACCAGTGAAGCAATCTGTTTCAATATTCTTACCTTTACCTGCCAACATTGATAGTTAATTTCTATTTTTCGAATTATTATTACAACAAGGATTTGAGAATTTCTATTTTTTATGTTTACCCAACACAATCGAGAATTACTGTTTCGTACAAAATACAGGTATCTTCAACCAAATTGAAAACTCATCCAAACTGTTTTGAGCTTCTTCCAATTCTTTGCATCTTTTTATGGGAATCTCCGGTTTATTTGCTTTGTTAAGTAAGTAGTGTTTGGAATAGAAAGTTCGGATTCGAGGTTTGCGAAGTCAGAAAATAAAGGGGTCCCAACGCATCGGGATGACTGTTTTTCTGGCAAGCATAACGAAGAATTCGGACTTTCTGAATAAAATACCTATTTTATGGACAGACTCTATATATACCAAATCCTACTGGATCGTTTCATCACTAAAAGGGTATAATTCAAGGGGGTGAACTGTGAGTCAAGCGCTGAAAGCACATAAATAAAAAGGGGCGAATTAACGCCCCTTTAATGAAAGCAATACCGAATTAAATAAATTATAAAACATTGATTAAATAAACTGCCTTCAGGTTTTAAAAACGACCATCGTTGTATTTTATTACTTAACAGATAAATATTTTTTCACCCTCACATCTTTATTTTAACGGAAGGAATAAATTCAACTTGTCTATTTTGTAAGGTAAAGATTGAATATCAACACGATTAATAAAAGCTGGGAACTTAGGCATTGTCACGAAATATCATGACCATTTTGGCTTGTTATCGCACAAAATAATATCGTCAGCTTTTTCCAACTTATTTCGTAATAATACCTTAGGGCTCACTCAGAAATAAGTCCGGGAATTTAGGAATAATATTTTGTGCACAGACGCGGCAAAAAACACAAGCATAGCAGGGTTACGGTGAGTATTTTTAACAAAGTATGTGTGCAAAAGATGTTCATAAAAACCGGAAGTTATTTTTGAGTAAGCCCTTAGAATTTCACATTCACAGATAAAATAAAATTTGCCCCGGGTGAAACAATTCCTGATGAGTAGGCCCGGTAACGTTTGTCGAGTATGTTTTCGATGCCGCCGCCTAAAGTAATTTTTTGGTTGAGCTTGTAATTCAACTTTAAATTAAGTGTCCACCACGAGGGGGAATAGGGATTTCCATTTTCATCGGGAATATAAATGTGGGGTTTGTTTTGTTCGTCGGGTGCCAGTTGTACAAAGTCTAATTTGCCACTGTAATCAGCGTAAAAATCGACAAATAGTTTTTGATTTTCATAAATCAAATGCGAACTTCCAAATGTCGGAGGAACATGGCGCAATGGAAACCCTTCGGAGTCTTTTCCTTTTGTGATTGTCAAATCATTTCTCGTTCTGACTGTGCTGCTAAAGAGGTATTCAAAGGTAAAATTTGCACCATAAATAGTTGCAGATTCTGCATTTACCAACGCTTCAACTTTACTTAACGTCCCATCGTAAAGAATTGAATCTTGTCCGTTTAATGTATAATCCCGACGGACCATTGCATTTTTTAACCAGGTATAAAATCCGGTAACTTCAATTCGTGCTTTGTGCGCGTAACTGCGGATGATGTTCAATTCTAAGTTTCTGGCATATTCGGGTTCCAGGTTGAGATTAGGAACTACCACATTTCCCGGCTCCGAATCGAAAACTTTTGCAACATCGTCGATGTTTGGGGAGCGGAACCCGGTGGAAGAGTGGATGTTGATTTGCCAATCCTTAGTGGGGTGCCAAACTATTCCCACATTTCCGTTAAACGCAGAGTTTTGCATGTTGAACCCTTCGAATGGAAAGTTATAAAAACGAGGGTCAAATTCTCCTTTCAAATGGGTAAGCGTAAACCTGGAACCTACCTGGAAAATAAATTTCTTGTTAAAAATATATTTAAATGAATAATATCCTGCTACACTTTTATAAAATGAACCATCGGGATATCTGGACGCAATTTGATCCGTTTCCCCAGAGAGTAAGTTTTCCGATAAACCGATTGAATGTACCTTGTTAAAGTCGGCTTCAAAGCCATAAAAAAGTTCGGTTTTTTTGTTGAAGTTTTTACCAAAATCAAGATTAATGGTAAATATGCCGAGGTTTTCTTCCCGAACATTCAAATTGTCGTTGTTTAATTTTCTGTTGAAACGGCTTTCGATAGAATTCTGATAACCAACGAGTAAATTCATTTTGTCAAACAACACACATTCTTTTTTGTATTGAAATTGCCCCGAAAGTAAAGTCCACTTTTGTGGGCCATAATACCAATCGGCATATTTTAATAATTCCCCACGGTATTGAATTAATCGGTCGTAACGAGGAATGTTTCCTGTTTCTGAATGGTTGGCATTTATCAACAAATTCAGGTTCTCATTGGGGCGATACCGAAATTTCCCCAACACATTAAACTGGTGATAGCCGGAATATTTTTGAATTTGGCTGTTATTGTTTTGAATAATTCTGTCCGCACCAGTGTAATTTTGTTTCGAGATATATTCTGGACGAAGATATTCGCCGGGACCGTTTGAGCCCATTCGTAAATCATCGAAATCGCTAAAAGTAGAACTGAAAAGTGCCGCCCATTTTTTTGATCCAAAATTGTATGTTGCATTAATTGTTTTTTCGAAATTGGCACTGGAAATGCGAGAGAATACTTTCCCCGATTGTTCAATATTTATGGATGTAGATAGTTTTGGCTTGAGCGTGTTAAAACTCATCACCCCGCCCAAAGCATCGCTGCCATAAATAACGGAACCCGGGCCAAAAATAATTTCAGTACTTTCCAAACTATTGGCATCGAGCGATATTACATTTTGCAGGTTTCCGCTGCGATAAATGGCGTTGTTCATTCTTATTCCGTCAACCACTATTAATACACGATTTGCAGAAAACCCCCGAATTATTGGGCTACCACCACCCATTTGACTTTTTTGAATAAAAACGCCCCCTTTTGCACCTAACAAATCGGCAGTCGTTTGTGGGTTAAAATGCAAAATATCTTCTACCTGAATGGTCTTGATGGTATGTGGAATTTCTGCTTTCGATTGTTTCCAGCGGTTTACCGAAACTACAATTTCATCGAGCCGAACCGGATCCTCAATCAGCAAAACGATTAAACTCTGTCTTTCAATTTTTTCTTTTGTTGAATGATATTTTAAAAAGGAAGAGTGTTGAAAGAGAATATTACTTTTCGCTGGGAAATTATCGATTTGCGCTTTACCTGATTGGTCGGTTTGTGTGGAGTATTTTTCGGTAAATAAAAGTACACCTTCAATAGCTTGCCCTGTTTTGGCATTTAACACCTGAACAGTTTGGCCATTGAGGTTTGAAATAAGAAAAATGAAAAATATTATTGTTAAAAGTCCTCTCACCTGGTTTTTTTGCAAAGGTTTAATTCCGCGCCTTTTTCACAAAAATTGTGCCTAAGGTTAAAAAATCTTAAAATGGTTGATTGTGTGCGTTTGTAGGATAATAATTCAAAATAAATCCGGAATGTTATCAACACACCGGATTTATTTTCGATTAATTTATTGAATCTTTTCTACACTCTTGCTATACTAATCCCTGCGCCATCATCGAATTTGCAACTTTTACAAACCCGGCAATATTTGCACCTTTTACATAATTGGTATAACCATTTGTATCTTGACCAAATTGTACACACATTTTATGGATATTGACCATAATCGAATGTAGTTTACTATCTACTTCTTCGCGGCTCCACGCAAGGCGCATACTGTTTTGTGTCATTTCTAAGCCCGACACGGCAACACCGCCTGCGTTAGCAGCTTTGCCCGGTCCGTAAAGGATTTTGGAATCGAGGAAATGATGTTCTGCATCGTAATTACTTGGCATGTTTGCTCCCTCGGCAACAACAAAACATCCATTTTTAGTAAGCATCCTTGCTTCTTCTCCGTTGATCTCATTTTCGGTTGCACACGGTAAGGCAGCATCACATTTTATACTCCACGGACGTTGTTTCCCTAAGTATTGAACATTGTATTTCTCTGCATATTCTTTTATCCTTCCGCGATGAATATTTTTTAACTCCTTAACAAAAGCCAATTTTTCAGTATCAATTCCACCGGGATCGTAAATAGAGCCGCTTGAATCGGATAATGTGACCACTCTCCCTCCCAATTCGATTACTTTTTCAGCAGCAAATTGTGCCACGTTTCCCGATCCTGAAATTGCAACTACTTTTCCTTTTATGCTGTCGTTCCTGGTTTTTAGCATTTCTTCAGCAAAATATACCGCTCCGTAGCCAGTCGCTTCAGGCCGAATGAGAGAACCACCCCATTCAATTCCTTTTCCGGTTAATATCCCGGTGAACTCATTTCGCAGTCGTTTGTACTGTCCAAACAAAAATCCAATTTCACGTCCACCAACACCAATATCTCCAGCAGGTACATCGGTATATTGCCCGATGTGGCGAAAAAGTTCGCTCATAAAACTTTGGCAGAAACGCATTACTTCGTTGTCGGTTTTACCCTTTGGGTCGAAATCAGATCCACCTTTCCCTCCGCCCATTGGAAGCGAAGTGAGGCTGTTTTTCAAAACTTGTTCAAACGCTAAAAATTTGAGGATACTCTGGTTTACCGTTGGGTGAAAACGCAGTCCGCCCTTGTAAGGACCAATGGCACTGTTCATTTCAATGCGGTAACCGCGGTTGATGTGGATATTGCCCCGGTCGTCGGCCCAGGGTACCCGGAATTGAATCATTCGCTCCGGCTCAACCATTCGTTCCAAAATCCGGGCATGTAAATAGCGTGGGTTAGCTAACAGATAACCTGCCAATGTTTCAACCACTTCTTTTACCGCCTGATGGAATTCAAATTGCATCGGGTCTTTCGACTTTACATAATTCATAAAGTCATCAACAAAAGATTTCGAACTTTTAGTTTTCATACTATTATAATTATTTATTCGAGTTTAATATACGAATTAATTATTTAGTTATCAACTTGTTATTCAATATATTAAATTGAATTAAAATTATGGATTTATAACTGTTATGTTTATTTAGTGTCCGTATAATGTAGGTGTTTGATTCAGAAAGTTCGAATTCGAGGCTTGCGAAGTCAGAAAATAAAGGAGTTTACTCTTGTAAATGACTGTTTTTCTGACAAGCATAACGAAGAAGTCGGACTTTATGGACAAACACTATTTAGAGTCTGTCTATAATGTAGGT
>JAKIST010000073.1 GCA_021648495.1 Draconibacterium sp. | reverse complement strand
GATCAATGGTTTTATTGCTTTTGCAATTCTCAATCGTTTCTATTTCGGCACTCATTATTCCATATCTGTCATCAACCCAACTTCCTCCATAGCACCATCCTGTTCCAAGGGTCATATCTACCTCCATTCCAAGTTCACCTGCCTTTTGTGAAGTATATTTTATCATATTTGCCCATTCGGGAGACAAGTACTCTAAAAATTTGTCTTCTTCTCCTTTAACACCATAGATAGGTACAATATGAACACCCCCAATCCCCACATTGTGCATCATTCCCAAATTATATAGAATATTGACAGAATCAATAGCATTGCCCATCCACCACCAATATGTATAGGGTTTGTAATTGTTGGATGTATTGTTCTCTGACGAATTCTTAACACTAGTATCAGAAGAGATGTTACAACTTAAAAAGAGAAATACTATTGTAATAAAGGAAACAGATTTTATCATTATATATTTATTGCTTATGTCGAACTCTGGCTATTACTAATGTTGTCCATCAAAAACAGAAATTATTAATTTTCAAAAAAGAGTGTTCTGAACGTTTAAGAAAAAGAGAGAATGAATTTAATAAACTCAAATTATCTTTAAAGTGCACAACAACAAAACAATCTTTCAAAACAAATATAACCTTGTTTTTACAAATTATTTCAAGACTCGACAGATTTTCTTTTTCAAAACTAAGTGCTGAGAGGCAACCAGACATCAAAAGGGCTACAACATATGGATACAATTAGTTTCAATGTTATTTTGTTAATTTGTAAAAAGTCAATCGGCAAGAGATAATTAGTAATAAGTTCATTCAGCAACAAGTAATTTGCATCTTCTTGAAATAGAAAAAATACACTCCAAATCAACTATAAACCATTAAAACGAACACTGCTCTTGGAAATCATTCTGAGATTATGATGGAAACCTTCATGCAGATGTAAACATTATAAATCGTAAAACGGGACTTAAAATTGCCGATAAACTATCATTCTTTAAAATAGGTTTGGATTAAAAGGAACTTTAGAACGAAACATAATTAATTTTCACACTGCCCTACTTATGGTTTTTGATGGTAAGCATCAACTGGAAATAATTACGCAGTTCCCCAATTCCCAGATGTTCCGGATTATTGACAATAAAACATTGTTGGTCTGAGACATGCTACCATTAACTTTTGTGCGGATGCAAACTTAACCCGCATTATTCATGTGCCAAAATTGATACACCTTCGGCGAAAATAAATATAACTTTGTTTTTATTATAATATTTCATAAGTATCTGATCATCCTGAGAATAGAGACAATTTATTTATTTTTGTGAATAATGCGGGTTAAATCGCATAACGTAACTTCTTGTTCAAACTTTTTTTTAAATTCGTTAAATATGAATTTTAGATGAAACAGTACCTCAATATTTAATAAGTAAATTTAAAGATGGTTAAATATGAAGAAAATACATAGACGACGATTTATAAAAACGGCAACTGTTGCCTCGGTTGCATTCTCCACTATACCTATGGTAGGGTATCCAGAAGATCAAAATAAAAAAGCACTATCGCTAAATAAAGCTCTGTTGTTGAAAGGGTATAATGATGAACAAGAAGAACATCCGTTACTTGCAACCAACGGAAATGGTAAATTGTGGATGTATTCACTTAGAAGAATTAGTTATCCAGAAAATACAGAACTGGTCTCTGCTTTTCATTTTGATGGTAAAAACTGGACAGAAACAGATCCTGTAACAAAATCACCCGGTCAATATGAAACTCCGGCTTCTGCTTGTGCAACAGGAGGTAAACCCATTGTAGCCTGGACAGAAATAAAAGGTAAAGATTGGGAAATTAATGTTTCGATGATGGATGAAAGTAGTTTTAGCGAACCTCATACATTCTCTGTGAAAAGAGGAAATTCCATCAATCCTGTACTAATTGCTCCCGGTAAAAATAGAAATTGGATTGCATGGGAAAACCTCCATGATGGGAAATTTACCATCTATATCAGTAAATATGAACACGGTAAATGGTTGGAGCCAATTCAGATTGACAAAGGCAAGAACAGCTGTTTCGACCCCGGTATTGCAGAAGCAAAAAACGGGGATCTTTATATAATCTATGGATTGACAAATGAATTTCATCAGGACATAGAGATGACAATAATAAATGGTAAAACACTAAAAGTCGGCGAAACTATTCCTGTTGCCATTGGTGGCGGTCATAAAGACCGGGTTAATATCAATGCCAGACCCGCATTGGCATTTGATATTCAAGATAATTTATGGATCAGCTATGAAAATAACCGCGACAAAACAAGGGTTGATGATGGCGACAATTATACAGGAGATCGTTGTTGTGCCATTTTATCATATCAGAATGGGAAAATTGTTGAGATTGAAAACAGGGGAAAATGGTTATTTAACGGACAGAATGATCACAAACCTACATTTATCAAAGACACACAAGGTAATTTGTATTTAGCCACACATTGTGGGGGCAATTTTGTTAACGCAGGTTGGAAATATCGTCTTTCCTGGTTAGATCCCCAAAACGGGTGGCAGGAACCGGTAACTTTATTCGATACAAAAATTAAGGGAATGCTAATTCCTCCTGCCATAGCTTTCGATCAAAAAAGCAACTTTTGGCTTGCTACCAATAACGAAAAAGTGTTTCCTTATTATGAGAAGGTCAAGGCTGAAGATATTACACAATCGCGCTTAACAGAGCTAAATGTAATGCAATTTACAGCCCCAAAATTGTCGGAGAAATACAAGCCCGTTACATTCAAAGAAACAGAAGTTGAAGAGTTTAGCCCAGATGAACAAACAATCAGCAGTTTAAGCGGGCATCCAAAAATAGAGAGGCGAAAAATGACTGTCGATGGAGAAACCTATACTTTAATTTATGGTAACCTTCATGAACATTCCAATAGTTCGTTTTGCTGGCCAGCCGGAACAGATGGCACTTTACACGAAGACTACCGGTTTGGAATGTTTTCTGAAGGGTATGATTTTGTAGGCATGACCGACCATGCCGGCAGTACAAGTGAAATACATTGGAGAAGAAATATACGAATGGCCAATTTTTATACAGAATCAGATAAATTCATTGCAATTCCCGCTGTTGAATGGACACTTCAGTCTGATCCCAAGTTGAACGAAATTCAACACGGAGCCGGACATTACAATATAATTTTTGCCAGCACAGAAGATGCCCAAAAATACATTCGCAACAAACACGAAATATATTGTCCGCGAACACCTGAAACTAAAATAGCACCAATGCTATGGAAAATACTGGAAGAAAAAGAGATAAATTGTGTTACTATCCCACATCATACGGCTGATAAAACGCATCCGTTAGACTGGAATGTTACCAATGCCAAATATGTAACAACAGTGGAGATATTTCAGTGCAGGGGTAATAATGAGTACCCGGGATGCCCAAGAGAAAGAAATCTTAAAAGGCACACACCTACCAGTTACAGAGAGGCATATATTGATTTTGCATTAAAAACAAAGAAATATAAGATGAGTTTTATCGGAAGTGGCGACCACAACAGCATGGGGATTGGACTGGCAGCTCTTTGGGTAAAAGAGGTAAGTCGTGCCGGAATTATCGAAGCTTTACAAAGCAGAAGAACTTTTGCTACAACCGGGGATAAAATATTTATCGATTTTAAAATAAATAAGACGTTAGCTGGCACTACAACAGTCGGGAAGGGAATTCCTAAAATGGGAATAAATGTAGTTGGACAATATCCGTTAGAGAAAGTTGAGATTCTCAGAAATAGTAAAGTGATACATAAATTTGATATCGATGACAATACTTTAGATTTTACAGAAACTTTTTCTGACTCCAATTACAAGGACGAAAAAGAAGTTTTATATTATTATGTCCGTGCTACCCAGAAAAATAAAGCATTGGCATGGTCAAGCCCGGTTTGGGTAGAAAATGTATAATTGGATTATTAATTTAGAAATACTTAGATGAATTATCGAACAATTTCAACATTGATTTTAATGGCTTTAACGTTTTGCAGTTTTGCTCAAGTGCCGGAATTTGAAAACTCGCAAGTAATAAACGGGTATGCACAAAAAATATCGGGAACCGATTTTAGTTATCACTCTTCAATACCTACAGTTAAGGAGTGTTTACTTATTCGGGCAACCAACGGAAAATCGACGATGGAGTGGAAAACTGAAACTGTTCCCGAAAAAATTAAGAATGACTACATAACATTTGTCTGGTTGGCAGGTTTGGGTTCTTCGCCCGGTCGTGCCCGGTTCAATTTGCAAATAAATGGTATTAAAAAGTTTTCGTTTTTGGCCGATAATTTAGACGAGTGGAAACAAGATGCCGAAGACGGTTCAATACTTTCGTTTAAAAAAGATATGACCGACCAAAATGGCGACCGGTATGGTTTTATATTCCTAAAAATTCCTTCAAAACTTCTCCGGAAAGGAGAGCCACTCAGGTTAAAAGTAACAGGTGCTGCCATGAATAAAACATCGTGGTATATGACATTTAAATTTCAGTTAAACCCGGATTTGTCGTTTAAACCGTTTCCGGCCGTAATTGCTGAAAACGGGAAAGAGTACCAGTTGGGAGCAGCAGGAATTTTACATTTTGGAAAACCTGCAAAAGCAAAAATATTCCTGGATAACAGACTAATTAAAGAGACCAGAATTAATTTCGGATACAACTATGTAAAAGTTAATTTGCCCCTTGTTGAAAAGAGTAAAAAAATTGCGTACAAATTGGAAATTGGCGATTTTTCCGACAAAGGAATAGTTACCGTAAGTCCGGTTCGAAAATGGCGGGTAAATTTTGTACAACATACCCACACCGATATTGGTTACACGCGCCCGCAAACCGAAATTCTTGCCGAACATTTGCGGTACATCGATTATGCGCTCGACTATTGCGACAACACCGACGATTATCCTGAGAACTCGAAATTCCGCTGGACTTGCGAAGCTGCCTGGCCGGTTGACGAATATTTGCGAAGTCGCCCCGCGGCACAAATTAAACGTTTAAAAAAGCGTGTTGCCGAAGGCCGGATAGAACTGGCAGGAATGTATTTTAATTTCGATGAACTGCCCGACGAGCAGATTCTTGCCGCTTCGTTGCAACCCATAAAACATTTTCGCGAAAATGGGTTAGATGTAAAAGTTGCAATGCAGTCGAGTAGGTAAAGGGGAATCTCACCCCTAAACCTCTCACAGAACCGTACTTGACAGTCTCCCGTCATACGGCTCTTCATAGTCATGAAACCATCTCAGGTTTTCGGCAGATAAAAAAGCTCATCCCCGCCTAAGCAGGTTGGCAAAAATGCCTGACTACGCTAACCCCTTCGCTGTGACTAAGTTTCCAAAGCCTTTACTTGACACAAATCGCTACTACGAGTTAGTCCGCCCCTATTCCCTCCGTATTGATACTCTCTGGCTTGCTAAAAAGGTTTTCGCCATTCTCTCTTAACACCGGGTGATAGGTTCTCCTGTTCCTTAAATGAGCCCAAATATAGTTCCTGCCGTCTTTACTCCAGATACCGATGCAGCCAATAAACTGGTAATCTCTGCACTTATCCCAATGTACCGTCCGACCATTGGTTTTCAGTATCGCATACGTTATTAATGAAGCCTCATCGAGCGGTTCACTTTCGTTCAGCTCCTATATCTATTCCTGACAGATTTTCCCGACAGAATCGTCAGGACTTTCAGCCTTTTCCCATGCCGTTCAGTACCAACCCCTTGAAAGGGAAGCACCGCAGGGTGGATTGAAAACACTTCCAGTAAAGCGTTTTCGAGAGGCCTGCCTATAATATCTTAATTCAAACTCAGCCAGTCAGTTCGCTCGACCTCTGCAGATTTGAAAAATAAGAGATTATAGTCTCTCATCTCATTTAAAGTTATGATGAATTAATTCCAAAGAACGTACCTCCTGTTTTTCAAGAAGTTATTATATTTGAAAGTGTCCTAATTCATCGCAGGACACACGAACCGGTAAATAACGGAACTTCTGAAATTGATGCTTACGAATCGAAGTTTTTTAAAGTTATCTTTTCGGGTTTGTTTATGTTGTAAGTAAGCAAATTCTCAACTTATCCTTCAAATATTTCAGCGTAGTGTCCTTCAATCGTGGAAATTTCTTCCTCTGTTAATTCATCAAAATCTTTTTGCCTTTTTCTTTTTGACAGTTTCCCATTGTTTTGATTTAAATATTTAATCAATAGATCAACCCTCGTATCTGGTAAGTTTAATAATGAGTTTATTGCATTTGTTAACCTGTCGTATTTTTCTAAATAGTCAATTTCTTCCGGAATTATTCTGTTAATAATTTCTTCAATGTATTCATACAGAAATTAGACTTGTGTTGTTAAATCACAGTAACGGTATAGGTCAATAGTCTCATTTAATATTCGGATGTTATGATTCGGTGTTGGTTCCCATTCTATTAAGTCTATTCTTTGAGATGAGAAATCTTCCAACACCTCCTGGTAATCACTGATACGATCTAAAATTGCTGCTGAAACCGGAAATACATATCTCTTTTGGTTGTGGATATTTCTTTTATTGGTGGAACTGGCGGGAATCGAACTGTGTCAAGTAAAAGGCATTTAGTCAGACTGTTATGTGGCTCTGTGAATACTTGTTAACCGATTTGTTCACCAAATTTTGATTTCATAAATTTTGGACTTCTTTAGTTCAATTTGCCATTTAAATATATACACTAACAAGCTACAGGCAAAGTTCGGATGGTAGATGTATATATTTTCAGACAGAATTCTCTCTTTAATTATAAAATGGAAATGATTTTTCATTATTCCAAGATGTTGAGAGAATTATTTCTTTCATGGCAATTTTACTGGGTTATTTGTTGTCCACTCATTACTTTTTTAACGATCTCTAAATATCCATAACCCCATCTCATGTCAGGTTCCAGGTAGCTTCCTTCAACCCATTCATTCCAGGCATTAATAATTATCAACTTGGGTTGTTTGGGGTGATTGTCAGCAAACCTTTTTGCTTTTATCAGATATGCGCCAAAACTATCAGGTGTATAATTATAATGAACAACAGACTCTTTGCCTTTGAGGGGAAAGTGTGGAGTATCGTCCCAACCAACTGTTGGTAGTGACCCTCAAATCTGGGGTTCCCTTTTTTAATCATTTCCCATTCACCAATTCCTTCGCTCCATAAATTTTCGTTGCTCATTTGTTCATCGTGGCACGAAGGCCAAATATACGCTGCCACATCGTAATTATCACTTTTATTTAATTCAGTTTTACTCCGTGGTGTTTTGCATCCTATAAAGTACAAAACAAATATTAAACAAAAGATACCCGGCAGAAGGGTTGTTTTGATAGATTTCATTTTTAATTTGGTTTAAGCTTCTATCTTATTTGTCTTAATATCAATTAGTTCGGTTTATGTATAACTTTAGTAAGTAAAAACAAAATAATTGTGCTATGGAATATTATTTTTTTAATCTTTTTTATACCTCGATAAACAAGTGTTCGCGCAGATGCAATATCAATCTCAAGGACTTCAGATATTTCTTCATAATTAAGACCTTCTGTATATTTTAAATATATAGCTTCTTTTTGACGTATAGAAAGAGAGTTTATCGATTTTGTAATTGCTTTAATTCGGTTTTGTCTTTCTTCCGAAATGTCAAAATCAAAACTCACTTCACTCAAATAAACTTTCTGATTTTTAATAGATAACTCATTATCCACTTCCTGTTTTCTTTTATCTGTCCTGATTTGTTCGATAATTTTATTTCGTAACGATTTGAATAAATAAATATCTAAGTTTCCTGAAAGCTTTAAATTTTCTCTTTTTTCATAAAGTACAATGAAAACTTCTTGAATTGCATCCTTTACAAGTTCTGGATTAAATGTGATACTCATCCCAAAAGAATACAAATCATTTATACTTTCTCGATAAAGAAACGAAAAAGCATTCTTATCTCCTTTAATAAATTTTTCCCAGATATTTTTATCAATTTTTTTGTCTGAAGAAAAGTTCATAAGAAAATTAAGTTAGTCTAATAATGCAAATCAGATAGTAATATAAAAAGTTCGTTCAGTAACCGACAATTAGTGAATCATTTTTTAAAAACCCTTAATATCAAAATCTTATAGCCATATACAACTTCATAATTTGATATGACTTCCAAAGATAATGGCAACGAATTTAGTAAAAATATGCTTAAATAGCCATACGTTGGTAGAATTAGTCTCCCAACCTCCAATTCTTTATATATTCGTGTTCAGGTTTCAAACCCCGAAATTTGCCCTGTTATAATTCACTTTAAATTATATTCCAAGGTCGTTGGAATATTCAATTGATATTGCAATTTAGAAAATTAGCAGACTCGGGGTAATTTTATTTAGCCATCAATTTTCAGGCTGTTCTGTGAGGTGCTGACATAGTTGTACTGTATTGTGGATTTTTTTTTGTTTTTTTTGTCTATAAAAAGATAATGTAATCGTATTATACACGTAAAAAGTGAAAATAAAGTAAATGGAACAAAAGGGTAAACTTGAATTTGAATCTTTAATTAAGGATGAACAATTTGTGCAAGAGGTTTTACATTCTGAAAATCCCGATAAATTTATAAACGAACTTATTAAGAATAACTCTGAAAAAGAAGAAGTTATTTTAACTGCAGTTGAATTTCTTATTTACAATCAATCCAACAGAAAGTTTATTCCGAATAAGGAATCTGAGCAACTTTTAAATTCTATAATTGACAAAATCCATTCTCAATCCTCTGGAAAGAATAAAAAAGTTAGTTTAAAATTGTTTTTCCGTATTGCTGCTGTTGCAATCATTTTAATATCTATTGGGTTCTTTGGTTATAATAATTATCAGAAAAATGAACTTGAAAAATATGCACATTTGGCAGAAGTAACAGGAGGTGTTTCTAAAATAATTTTGTCCGATGGGTCGCAGCACATTCTTGCTGATAACAATTCAGAAATAGATTATAGAAATGGCGGTGAAAAAATTATTATTAGCAATAGTAATGGCAAAAAAATTCTTGACAATTCTATCTTCGATAAGAGTAAATTAAATCAGGTAATTGTGCCATATGGGAAAAGACAGGAGTTGTTACTAAGCGACAGTACCTTAGTTACATTGAATTCAGGAAGTAAACTTGTTTTTCCCGCAGTGTTTAAGGGAAGTTCTCGCCGGGTGTTTTTAATAGGGGAAGCTTTTTTTAAAGTAAAAAAGCGCAAGGATAAAAAGCCTTTTTTGGTAGAAACGGAAAATATAGATATCAAAGTCTTAGGTACCAAATTTAATGTTTCGGCTTACGACAGCGAAGAAGAGGTTTCCACTGTGTTGATAGAAGGGAGCGTTGAAGTTTCGCAAAAGAATAAATTATTAAATAATGCCGAGTACACACTAACCCCCGGGCAGGGATGCTTTTATAATACTAAAAAAGCTGTGTCTGTTGTATCGGAAGTTGAAACCGACAATTACATAGCATGGCTAAATGGCTATTTGCAATTTCAGGATCAAACAGTTAATAGTATTATTTGCAAATTACGCAGGCATTATAATAAATCGATTATAATCGAAAATGAACAGTTGTCTAACGATTTAATATCAGGGAAACTTATCTTATCTGAAGATTTCGAATCTGTTTTAATCAATTTATCAACGTTGCTTAAAACCAGGGTTTCAAAAGACAAAAAAGGAGTATTAATAATAAAATAAAATATATGTAAAAAAACGAAAGAATTGATTGAGCCAAAAGAAAACCGGCAGATGTTCGTGCATCTACCGGTTATTTCAGTGATTAAAATGATTGTCTAATATTTTAACCGTTACAAATTTATGAAAAAAAAATCGAATGTGGGTGGTTACTATAACCATCTTACAAAATTTTTACTGGTAATGAAACTAACTATACTGATTCTTATTCTTTCCCTTGTTAGTGTATCTGCCTCTACATACTCCCAAACGAAAAAGCTTACGCTTAATGTAAAAGAGGCATCGATTATTGAGATTTTTGAACAGATTGAGTCTCAAAGTGATTTTGTTTTTGTCTATAGAAATAAGGTCATTGACAAAGAATTCAAGTTTAATCTTGACTTAACAGAATCATCTGTTGAAAAGATACTTGAAATGTTATTCGAGGATGTCGGATTAACATATAAAATTAATGATAAACAAGTAATTATTATGACAAAGGATACGATTCCTCCTAAGGAAGCTATCCCTAAGGTCGAGAAAGAGAAAAGTCAAAAAAAACAAAAGCAGTTAGAAACACTCACCGGTACTGTAGTTTCAAAAACCGGACAGCCAATACCAGGATGTGCCGTTCTAATTAAGGGGACAGCAATTGGCGTAATAACCGATGTTGATGGAAAATTTACTCTGAACAAACTTGAAATAGGTAATACAGTTGTGTTTTCATTTCTTGGAATGAACTCTCAGGAAATTATCTTTAATGGGCAAAGCGAAGTAAATATCATCCTTGAAGAAGACATAAAGGGTCTGGATGAAGTGGTAGTTGTAGGCTACGGACAGCAAAAGAAAGTGACCGTTACCGGATCGATTTCAGCAGTCAATAGTAAGGAATTGTTACAGTCGCCCGTGGCAAATCTTAGCAACTCTTTAGCAGGGCGGGCCTCAGGAGTTATCGCAGTTCAACGGTCGGGCGAACCAGGCGAAGACAAGGCTGATATTCGTATCCGTGGGATTGGAACATTTGCCGGTTCGCAAGACCCACTCATTCTTGTGGATGGTGTTGAGACCAGCAGCTATAATAACATTGATCCCAATGAGATAAAAAATATATCGATACTCAAGGATGCTTCATCAACTGCAGTGTATGGGGTAAGAGGAGCAAACGGTGTAATTATAATCACAACCAAACGAGGTAAACTGGGCAAACCTAAAATTAGCATTTCTTCAAATGTTGCCGGTACATCCATCACCGAATATCGCGAACGGATGGATGCTTATGATTATACAAGGCTTTTTAACGAAGCATTAAAATATGAGTCCTATGTGACTGGCGCATACGAACCGTTTTTTACCGATGATGAGATTGAATTATACCGTAACCACTCCAATCCTGTTTACTATCCTGACATTGATTGGATGAAAATGATGTATAAAGATATTTCGTTACAACACCAGCATAATTTAAATATTAGTGGGGGGACAGAATTTGTAAAGTATTTTGTTTCAGTGGGACTATTTGGTCAACAAGCCCAATTTAATAATACCAATTTGCAGAAAGATTTTTTCGATCAACAAACCGTTTTTAACCGCTACAACTTTCGTTCAAATTTCGATTTTAACATGTCCAAACGTTTGAAAGCCAAATTAAATATTGCGGCTAAAATTGAAAACAAAAGGGGTATTAACAGCAATAATGTAACAAGTTTTATTAGGGGTATTAGTCTTGCGAACCCAATTGGAACACCTGGTATTGTCGATGGTAAATTTGTTACCATTGAAACCAATAAAACCGGTAGGCTAATCGATCCTTTTAATGGACTATATAATGGACATCGTAAAACCTATCGGAACTATCTCGAAGGTTTATTCCGACTTGATTATGATTTAGGTTTTATTACCAAAGGTTTAAGCACTCATGCTTCTATTTCATTTGAAAATTTTAATTCGTTTTATAATTCCTATAATAAGCCGCGCGAAACATATGTCGCAGTTATTAATCAGGACAATGAAACCGTATTGTTAAAAAATTACGATGATGGTGCTTTTTCAACCAAATCATCGAGTAGTAAGAGGCGCCAATCTTATTTCGAAGCGGGTATAAACTATGCTCGTGAGTTTAAGGGTGGGCACAACTTAACCGCAATGTTGCTGTACAACCAGCAAAAAAAGTTTAATCCCAGTTTTCAATATGGTATTCCTATTGGTTATCAGGGGTTGGTTGGGCGTGTTACTTATGATTATAAGAATAAATACCTGATTGAGTATAATGCCGGGTATAATGGAACAGAAAACTTTGCACCTGGAAAACGGTTTGGTTATTTTCCTGCCTATTCATTAGGTTGGGTTCTGTCAGAAGAATCGTTTTTTCCTAAGAACGATATTGTTTCTTTCGTGAAGTTTAGAGGCTCCTATGGAGAAGTAGGAAATGACCGTGTTGGGGGCGATAGGTTTTTATATCTGCCCAGTGCCTATATTTATGATGAAAAAGGAGTAGTATATTATTGGGGAGAAGTAGGAAGTACTGAAGCTCCATACAATGGTGCTTTCGAAGGTAAAATCGGGAATCCGGATGTTACCTGGGAGAGGGCAAGAAAATTGAATGTTGGTTTCGAAATGACCTTTTTGAAAAATAAATTGCGAATTATAGGAGATGTATTTCAGGAAAAACGCGACAACATCTTAATGACACCCAATTCGCTCCCGGTGATTGCAGGTATGGGTAAAAATGCCCCGGCAGTAAACATGGGTAAAGTGGAAAACTCAGGGTATGATGGGGAAATATCGTTTAACGATAATCTAAATGGGTTTCATTACTGGGTAAAAGGGAATATGACCTATGCCAAAAACAAGATTATTTTTCAGGATGAAGTGCAAAACCCCTACCCCTATTTAATGAGAACAGGATTACCAATTGGTCAATTTTTTGGCTATGTTTCTGATGGATTATATAATACATGGGAAGAAGTTAATGATGCTTACCGTCCCTACTATAATATTCAAAATAACCTAATTCAACCTGGAGAGATCCAAAACATTGATGTAAACGGGGATGGGGTTATCGATCAATTCGATCAGGCCCCAATTGGTTATCCATCATTCCCCGAGATTAACTATGGAATATCCTTCGGTGGAGAATACAAAGGATTTGATTTTTCTGTATTGTTCCAAGGAGCCAGCAATGTAACTTTTATAGGAGCTGATAGACACATTAGCGGATGGAGCAACTGGCAGGGTAACAATAAATACTTGTTAACAAGTTGGAGCCAGGAGCGTTATGAACAAGGATTGCCTATTAATTTCCCCCACCTGAATATAGCCGGTTCATCAATTTCTCAAAATGCAAAAAGCAGTTATTTTGCTGAGGATGCCAGTTATGTGCGATTAAAAAATGCAGAGGTGGGATACCGTTTTGATGGTCTGGCTTTTATGAAAAGAATTGGCTTAGAAAGTGCCAGGGTGTACCTAAACGGATCGAACCTATGGACATGGGCCTATGGCGGATTGGGAAAAAGATTTCCCGGAGTGGATCCGGAAGATCGATCCCTGATATCAGGGGAACAACCTACCAATACCGAACCATACCCTAGAATTATGGTAGTGAATTTAGGATTAAATCTTAACTTCTAAAATTAAACATTTATGAAAAAATTTATAATATACCTATTATCTGTTACTTCCATAATCGTATTAATCTCTTCTTGCGAAGATATGTTTGGCGACTACTTGGAAAAGGCTCCCGGAGCCGATGTAACTGAAGATACCATTTTTTCTTCCCAAGCGCAGGTCGAATTATTTTTGGCAGCATGTTACGAACAGGCCTTATATGACCCACTGGAGGAAACAAAATACCGATACGGCGATGTCCAAACGGCAAATGATATTACGGAAAATCTTTCCTTTTTCACTAGTATATGTGACGAGGGCGAACATGAAGCACCCTGGTGGCGCGGCAATAAAATAAATATAGGATCCTTAACTTCGGCAAATAACTGGTTTGATAATTTTTTTAAGTATCGTTTTACCGGTATCCGAATGGTGAACACTTTAATTGAACGGGTTGATGAAGTTCCTGACGCAAGTGATGTATATAAAATGCAATTAAAAGCAGAAGCACGACACTTAAGGGCAGAACTACATTTTATCTTCTTTAAGAAGTATGGTGGGATTTCTCTTGTTGGTCGTAGGTTTGGCCCCAGTGAAACGGCAGAAATGAAAATTCCGCGAAGCAGTGTCGATTCTACAGTACAATTTATTGTTAACGACCTTGACTTTGCTATCGCCAATCTTCCCGATTCGTATTCTTCGAATATGCGTGGACGTATCACAA
>JAKIST010000072.1 GCA_021648495.1 Draconibacterium sp. | reverse complement strand
CACATAATAATCTTTGTTTTTTGACTCATTTGTTTAAAGTTTCAAGTTTCTTTTTGTTTTTGTTTTTTGAAACTTTAATAGTATCATTTTCTTATCAATCTGACGACTTACTTTTGCGAAAAATTGACGACTTACTTTTGCGAAAAATTGAGGAGTGCAAATTACTGCTTACAATTGATACAATATCAAGAAATTTTACTCCAAGAAGGGGTGCAACGGAATACCTGAAATATAAATATTGCCCAGGCGATTTGATGGATGAGGCGGTGAGTAAAACGCTTGAATATTCATACGCCGACGATGCTATTTCAAAACTGGCAACGGAGCTCGGTTATGCTGATGATGCTATGCTTTTTTCAAATCATTCAAAATATTATCGTAATGTGTGGAATCGTGACACCCAATATTTTCAAGCGCGAAATTCATCAGGCGAATTTGTGGAAAAGTTCAAACCGTTGAAACTTACCTATCTCGATTTTGATGGTGAATACACCGATGATTATGTGGAAGGAAGTGCTTTGCAGTGGCGTTGGGCGGTATTCTTTGATGCAGAAGGTTTGATTTCTCTTTTTAAAGACAAGGGATATTTTGTAAACGAGTTGAATGACTTTTTTGCGCTTTCGGATTCAACGCGTGGCAACTGGACTCCCGGATCGTACTATTGGCACGGCAATGAACCCGATATTCACGCTGCTTATTTGTTTAACACAGCCGGACGGCCCGATCTAACACAGAAATGGGTGCGCTGGATTCTCGACAATAAATATGGTGATGGGTACGATGGCATCGATGGCGACGACGATTCGGGAACGTTGTCGTCGTGGTACGTATTCAGTTCGCTGGGTTTCTATCCGGTGGCAGGTTCTGATGTTTACCAGATTGGAGCACCACTTTTTCAAAAGGCAGAATTGAAAATTGGAGAGGGAACACTTACCATAGTTGCAGACAATTATTCACCCAACAATAAGTATGTAAATCGAATTTGGTTGAACGGTGAACTTTTAAATAGGACTTGGTTTAAACACTCCGAAATTGCAAACGGGGGAGAATTGAGGTTTGAGATGAGCAGTGTGCCAAAATTTTGAGTCTGCTCGAAAAGTGATTTTTCGTTATTGTGATTCCGTCTTAGCGGAAGAAGCAATCTCAACATGTTTATTATCAATGATATGAGATTGCTTCGTGCCTACTAATTACAGATCCGTATTGCTGTCATCTCGACGAAGGAGAGATCTGATCCTTTTTGCTTGGGATTTCTCCTCGTTCCTCGTCTGCCAAAGGCATTGCTTTGCGGGAAATGACAGCCTTATTGAAATCATTGTCGTTTCCTCATTATGTCCAATAAAAAGCTGGGTGGACTCCAATAATGACTTACTTTTTGACTTTTTGGGATGGACAAAATCTAAAATATTCCAGTCCAATTTTTAACTGGTATTTAAAAGAAAAATATGAAAAATTATTCAGCTTACCTTTTTGATTTAGATGGAACTTTAGTTGATTCTGAGAAATTGAAAGGAAAGGCTTTGGTAGAAACCTGCACTCTTTTTGGTGGTGTGGTAGGTGCTGATATTTATAAAGTGGTGATGGGGGAGAGTTGGTTTCATGTAACCAGGCACTTTTTTAGAACTGCTAAAATTGAACCCGATTTTGAGAAGTTTAACGCTGAATTTAGAGCGATTTATCAGGAATTACTTCGAAAAGAATTAGCCCCAAATCCAAATGTTGTGGAGCTGTTAATAAAACTAAAAGAGGCTGGAAAAAAATTGGGGGTAGTTAGTTCTGCTTCCTCGTGGATGGTAGATCAAGTACTTTCTCAATTAAATCTATTGGATTATTTTGAAGTTGTAATTACAAATGAACAGGTAACAAAGCACAAACCAAATCCGGAAGCTTATTTGTTGGCTTTGGAAAAATTATCCATTTCAAGTTCTGAAGTTCTTGTTTTTGAGGATTCAAAATCGGGTTTGCTGGCTGCGAAAAAAGCAAACTGCGATTCGGTGGCATTTCGGCATGAATTCAATTTGAACAACGATTTCAGTTTAGCGATTCATGTTATTTCAGATTTTAATGAATTTCTGGAGGGAAAATATTGACACTAATAGCTTTATTATTAACTTGTGAAGCCAATAAAAATATTGAAATGAGTGTTTGAAAGTTATAAAAATGAAATCAAAAATTGTAAAACGGATTCTTTTTGGAATACTAATAGTATTTTTATTTTGCTGTGTTTTAATGGCAATTCCAAGAACTTGGTCGGCATTAAATCCTGAAAAACCACCCATGGGTTACCATTTTACAGTGCCTACTTATTTGGCAATTGGTATTGGTTTGGAGAAACTGATTAATACAACTCCAGTGATTCCTGATGATATAGAAGAGATAAAAAACATTGAATACAAAAATATTAATGGGAAATCGTTGCAATTAGATATTTATAAACCCAAAAACGTGGAAGAATCTGCACCATTATTGGTTTTTATTCATGGTGGTAGTTGGAAAAGCGGAAAGAGATCTGATTATCTTATTTATCTCATTGACTTTGCAAAACGTGGCTACATTACCGCAACAGTTTCTTACCGTTTGTTAAAAGATTCTCCTTACCCTGGATGTGTTGAAGATCTAAGAGATGCAGTTGACTGGTTTTATAAAAATGGCGAAAATTATGGTTACGATCCCGATCGGATTGCATTGATTGGAGGATCGGCAGGTGCACATCTCGCACTTATGTCGGCATACGGATGGGGGAGGAACCAGCCAAATATTGATAGTACATATATTCCGAAATCCAATCATAAAATAAAAGCAGTGGTTGATCTTTATGGACCGGTTGACTTGACTACAGAATATGCCCGCAATCTATCATTGGTAACAAATTTCATTGCACATTCTTATGAGGATTCACCTGAATTGTACAAGGAAGCCTCTCCGTTACAATATGTCGATGCGAATGATCCACCAACATTAATTTTACACGGAACATCCGATGATTTGGTCCCCATAATTCAATCCGACAGGTTAAAAGCGTGGTTGGATAGTTTGGGCGTTCCTTGCGTTTATTATCGTGTGCCTTTGTGGCCACATGCTATGGACATAGACCAGCGGGTAAATGATTTCTCGCAAAAAAAGATGACTGCTTTTTTTGAGGAATATTTGAAATAACATTCTTGATGTCAAGTTGTTCGTTATTGATTATTGAAGGGCATTTTTATAAAAGGAAAAGGATTCCATCTTTTTTAAGAGATAGAATCCTTAATAAAATCTTTGAATAGCAAGCGAGGGCGTTGCTCTAAGGCATTGTAAAACAATAACTACTCCTTTTTAACTTGTTCTTTTGCTTTTTATCTTCTTTGCTAAATCTTTGTATAAACATGGCTATACGCAAATTTACCAAGTTGCTAAAAACCAAAAAAACTTCGTTAAATTTGAAGTATTTATTATTTTACAAAGCCTAAGCGATGCCCTCGCTATTCGAAATCAACGTTTTAGAGTTTTTATTTCTGCCTGAATTTTTTATTCGTATTCATCTGAAATAATTTTGCATAAATCAATCAATTCAGTCACTCTTTCATCGGGTGTTCCGTATTCAATGTCTGCCGCAACAACATCACAAGGGCCGTAATTTCTTGCTATTTGCTCGAGATCTAAACGGATTTCGGAAATTTTTTTATTGGCAACATCCATTGGAGTGTACATAATTGAGCGGCGTGTATTTGGGAAAAGTGATCGGGTCTTCTCCAGGTTCGAACCAATTCCCATATCGAGGTAGGCCACTCTGGGGATTTTTGTATAATGGTCGAGATAAGGATTGGCATTCCATGCGCAATTATGTATTCCAATAACATCGAATGAAGCTGCAATTTTTTGATCGAACGGTAATAGAAACTCCTCGTATAATTCGGGGTTCACCATATTTACAAGGCAGTTGCTAATGGTGAAAAATGTTTGTGTTCCGGCATATTTTTTCTGGTTTTGATGCAGTTGTTTGGCAGCTTCAATCATGGTTGTACAAACACAATCGAGTAGATGTTTTGTTCGCTCAGGAGCTAAATACATATCCATGAAAATATCTTGTCCACGTAGCCGCTGCGCATTGTTGAGTACTCCCTGCCAATTCATAAAACCGATAACTTTGCCTTCGTTTTTACCAATCCAATCAACCTGATCCATTAACGATTGAAAGAAAATATTTTGGTCAAGATCGGGTGGAGAGAGGTTTTCAAGTTCAGCTTCAGAAAGGTATTGATGTTCGGAAGTTGGCCATTGTTCTTTGTCGTATTTAATTGGGATTCCATAAATTGCAGCAATTGCTGAAGCTCCATAAGTTCCTGTTAATACATCAATATCTGCCGTTTCCATTTGGGCGATTTGGCTTTTTGGAAATCGTTTGTTCAACTCCTTAACCATCAATATCCTGGTTTGTCGGCGATAATTTGGATTGGAATGCCATTTTTTGCCAAAGTTGATGTTCAGTGCTTTGTGATACCATTTTGGTGTAAACCCAATTTCAGGCCTTAAAAAGTGTAGGTTTTCTGTGGCAGGTCGCCGGGTTGCCGGTGCGGCGGGAGCAATATAACTGATTAACTGTTGTGTTGGATTCATTTTACTTTGTTTCTTAATTCATTTTCTAATTGCATAATTGTTTCGATGTGCAAATCCGCAATCTCTTGATGAATGCTGTCGAAAGGTAAAATTGGTTCGCGAACATTGTCGGTCGGGTAAATTCCCTGTTGATGTAAAGTATCCGTTTAGGCAAGTACACCCCATTATAAATTCTGAATACATTTTAATTTTGTATAAGTTCTGGATGCATTTTAGCTAAATTAGCAGGAAAAAGTTTGTCTAAATTTTCAGCTGAATATTTATGAATATTATCAAGAACAAACAATAGCCACTTTAATGGGTTTACTTTGTGAGCTTTACAAGTTCCGAAGAATGTATAAAACATTGCTGCTTTTTCGGCACCAGCACGGGAACCTGCAAACAAATAATTTTTGCGCCCAATTGCTGTTGGCCTTATTGAGCCATCAGTAAATGTAACTTCGTATTGGTATCTTCCAATCTCATCCGGCATAAAATATTGCTTCAGATATGACCTTCCTGCCCGCCTTTGCCATCACTATCAAAAAATGCAAAAAAAAATAATTTTTCCACCCTGGGGCGAAGTAAAAACAGGATTCAACTCAACTTCTGTAAAGGGAATGACGTATTCCGATTTGTTTTGGATTTGGATTTCAAACAATCCATAAAGAGGAATTTTTTCTGTTTTCAAATGCGATGGTATCATATCCATTTGTACCGTTTTGCAAGTTTCAAAAAATGAAAAAGTTTGCCGGCCAAAAGTAACATCTGCTATAACAGGGCTACTTTCCGGAAAAGTATTATCGGTCATTCTTTTAAGTGCACCAAAACTCAAATTTATTGAAAAACTCAAAATTAAAATAAATACCAGTGCTATTTCTATTTTCCTTGCTATTGTCTTATCCTCTTATTCAAAGATAAATGTGCCAAACTTTTTATATTCATGAAAGCTTTTACCCGTTTCTTGCCAGGAAAAAGCAGCCATTCCATTATCGTAATCAATCCTGTACATATTTGCGCGCCATTTAGTTCCCGATTTTGGCGGTATATTTTTTAATGGAGCAAGCAGCGCATAAGGAATAAAAAACTCGGCAACCCAGGCAGAAACGAAAGCACCACTTTCTTTATTCCCTCCCCTGGCACTTGTGGCGTGGCGTGTTTTCCTTTCTCCACTATAATGCCATGGTAACCAGCCGAAAAACCGGCCCTTGTTATTTGGGACAATGATTGGCAGTTCGTAATTCATTGGGGATAGTTCGTATTCAAAATAAACCGGGAAATCTTCTTCTGGCCAAAGAAACACCTCAACTACATCTTCCTCCCACAAATCTTCATTGTCGTTTTTTATGGTTGAAATAAGTTTTTTGTCCTGGCAGTCAAAAAGAAAATAAATACCCGTTTCAGAGTAAAGCACTTTTGCTCTGGTAGTATATGAATCCCATGTGGTATTTCGTTGGGGTATATTCACCCATCCCGTACTTCCCCACTGTTTAGAACTACCGTCTCCAGTAACTTTAAAATCCTGAGATTTTTTTATTATCAACTCATTCTCACTGCCGCTTTCTGCCAACAATCTGTTGTTTACTCCGAATAATCCAACCATTGTGGTTATTAAAAATAGTTGTTGAATAATTGCTTTCATTTTTTCAGTTCTTTTTATTGCCATTCAAATTCGTTTTATTTTCACTTCTTATTTAAGATAATATGTCCCTGTATTATTTCCCAATTGTTAATAAACGAAGAACTTTTTGGGGTCGTTTAATTCTCCAAAATAATCAAAAACAAATAAATATCTCCTTTTATAAATCTCCCTGTTTGGTACTGGCATTTCTCGTACACCTATAAAATCTTATCTTATCATATCATATTATTTTTGAAAAAGATTGATCATGCTTTATAAATGCTTCGGCGTAATCATAATTTGCCTGCATCCTCCTGAATTTTTCCATTGGCCCGTGGTAGTCTCGGAAAACTACCTCCATTTTTTGGCTAACATGGCAAAAACATGCAGCATGTTTTTTTTCGATAATCGGGCTGATATCAATAAAATTGGACGGTGAAAAATTTTGAGTTTGCCCACCCGTTTCAACTTCGAAATAATAAAGTTCGAATCTCTTATTTAGGTTTAACCATGCATCATATACCAATATTGAACAGATGCGATGATCGCGATGAGAATCAATTGGCCAATGAGTAAAAACAATATCGGGGCTTTCTTCCTTTAAAAAATCATACATTTCTACATAACGATTTTTTGTAATTTCACAACTACCGTCAATTTGACCAAGAAATTCAGCTCTCGCATTTAATATTTTACATGCCTCCACCGATTCATTACTCCGTGTCAGGGCTGCTTCTTCATAAGATTCTCCGTGAATCCCTGCTTCTCCCCTGGTCAGATAGGTGGATACAACCTCGTGCCCTTCTCTGGCATATAACAACATGGTTCCTCCGCAACCTGTTTCCGGATCGTCGGGGTGTGCCCCCACAACAACAATTTTAAGCCTCTTTTTTTGCTCTTCATTTTCTTTCGCACCTACTGAAAATGGCATCAACCCCAATGCCGTGATCCCTACTGGAACGCCAGACATCTTTAATACATTTCGCCTGGAAATATTTTTCATATATTTAAAATTAAATGATACTGGCAGGATTGGAAAAGTCAATTTTTTAAACTGTAACCTTTTGCAAAACAATACCCTAACTGTTTACTTTACAGGAATACATTCAACCAACAAATAATGGTTAAAGGTCGGTTTAATTGTCCCAATCGAACCTGTTACAGTTCCCATATCCACATTATTGACATAGTCGTACACCTTATATTTTCGATTTTCAAGCCCACGTAATTCAATTGGGCCTTGCCAGTGGTCGGCATAAAAAGCATAATAATAGTTTTGCCCTTTTTGGATGACGTGTGACTCCGGCTTGTCATAAACAATATCGTAGAGGTTCAGGTAGTTTCCTTTACTCAACATTTTCTCGTTATACAATTTAAACCATTTTTGCCAGTGTTTTTCACGCTCGCCTGTAAGTTGCATATTTTGAGGACCTTTAGGCCAGGTAAATTTAGTTCCAATTACACCTCCGGTTCCCATCGAAGTAGCGAAGTCCTGTCCTACTTTCGCCGTATCACTTTTATCGTTCATATCTACCTCTAAACGGATATGTTCCACATGATCGGTATAAACAGGGGCGTTTGAACCCCACAATGCTTTCATGCTTTTAACCCTTCTTCTGGCCTGCTCCACACTTGTTGGATCTGATATAACAGGCTGGTCGGTGTAAACCGACTGGTAAAAATCCTGCGTTGTTCCACAATTGCAGATCTCTGTTACTGAATATGACTTAATAGATTTTGAAGTTTCGTAAATAACCTTTAGCAGTTTGGGGAGATCCTGATACGACTCCTCCGGATGTTTATGATTGTGCTTCGGGTTATAGCAAGGCGGAACCACATAATAAGCATCCAGTTTGTGCCCGTCAAAACCCCAGTCACCGATAAAACGGGTGGTTAGTTTTTTCATGTATTCCTGCACCTCGGGAACGCTGGGACAGAATTGGTACATATCACGGCAATCTCTCGGATAGTTACCATCTTTATCCATTATCAACCATTCCGGATGATCTTTTGCAACTTTTGCCATGCCGGGATCAACCGATCCTCCCCACAATGGAATTACTTCGGGCTGCACTGGTGTTGGTGCCCACCATATTTTAACTTTAAAACCTTGATGATGTAAGGAATCTACGAACTCTTTTACCTGCTTCTCTCCCCCGGGGAAAGTAAAATCGCGAAGATTCCAATCACCGTACCTATCCCACCAACGATCATCAATAACAACCCACTTTATTCCCAGCTCTTTTAATTTGGGAAGGGTTCCATAAATATCATCCAACGTAAAATCGGTTAAATATCCCCAGCCACACCAAATTGCTTCGTACGCTTCTTCTGAAGGTTTGCCTTGTTCAACACCTTGATCTGCCATAAGTTCTGAATAAGTCCTCAGCGGTTCAAAGTAATCCAATTTATGTGCAACAATTACTCCTTTCAATGTTTGATAACTTTCGCCGGGGGCCAACGTAATGTTAAGTTCCTTTTGAATAGACATATTCACTTTCCCACTGGCGGCAACCTCAACGGGCAAAGAAACCAACTGCGGTTTGGTGTTAATATGAGCAATGGCCAGTCCTGCTTTCTCATTCCAAATATCGATCAGCGGCAATCCCCCACCAGTTTTTGTCCCGGGCTGAACACCCATCCAGTTTTCCTGTTTAAAACCATCCTCAATTTTAATTACATAATCGAGCCCCCAAGCGATAGAAGCACCTTGAAAAGACCAAAAATCACAAGGTTTTTTTTGAGGGTTGCCTTGCGATGCGTCCATTAGCAAATAATTGGAAATCGTTTTGTCAATAATCACATCGGATGTCCCCAGGTTTTTATAGGAAGCCGATGTTAACAATGCACCCGGATAATTATCGTAAATTTCGACGGATAAAGTTTTTTCAATCCGAACCCCGTCTTTTAGTCCTGCTACTCCCTTTAAAGTCAATTTTGTTCCTTTTCCAAATTCTTTTTCAACAGGTTGAACATTAATATGGTCGTAATCGACAGCAAAGTCGGTTACCTCTTTCCCTTCAACCACAATAAAATGGCTCGGCTTAGCATTTGTATCATTATCTGAAACATTTAATGGAGTCTTTTCGCCTTTGTAAAAAATCGCAACTTTCATGTTTTGATCGAATCGAAGTTCAACCCCTGATCCGCGAAACCAAATATCACCACCTTTGGAATAGGAAAAATCCTTTTTTGATGGGGTACATGAAAAAACAATCATTGAAATAAGGAACATGGACGACAGCAGTCGGATAAAATTTAATTTTTTCATTTTGTCAGATCTAAATTTTCTTGAACTCGGGAAATACTTTTTCCGCATTTTTATGATATATTTTTTCTACCACCTCCCGGGGAAGTTTGATCCCTTTAAATTCGCCATTAACTTTCCATGATAACATGGGTTCACCTGTCGTTAAAAACTTCCAGTCACTTTTCCATTGCTCATCTGTCTTTTCTTTCAATTTAACAGGATCCTCTTCTGAGCCCTCATAATCTCCCTGGTCTGTTCCATATATAATCCGATCCTGGTATTTGACGAAAAAGTCACGGACCTTTTGCCAGTTAGCCTGGGCCTGCACTTCAAGGTGACACATGCGTGCCGCCATATCAACACTTGCATTGGGGTATTTATCGAAAAACTTTGCTAATTCATCTACACTCCACTCAAGGCTACCTAAATGGGCTCCAATAAATTTCAAATTTGGATGCTTGTCAAGCATGCGGTTGCGTGCTGCAATCTGTTCTTCATAAGAGGGATATTCAGGATGCAGGAACATGTGATACTCCGGGTGGTCCTTGAAATATGTTTTATCGTTGTTTACTGTCATCTCATCAAGCGGCAGCCAGCAATTTTTGGGTTCGCCAAGATGCCCGCAAACGGGGATACTTTTTTGCGCTAAATAATCAAATATGGGATCAAATTTTGGGTCATCGATCATAATAAATTTGTCATCTTTATCCTTTTCAACCATACCGATGTTTTTCCAAACCTTTACTCCGATTGCTCCTTTTTTGAATGATTCATCCAAATAATCCATTGTTTTTTCCAGCCAGTCATCTTCGTTCCATCCCTTCACTGAAAAAGAAGTCAGATAACGTAAATTATCAGGGAAAGCCTCCTGCTGGAAATTAGCAAAATCCTGCTGTTCTTCAATGGTCACACCGACAGGTGCATCGGTATTGATTGTGAGTATCCGGAAGTTATCTTTAACAGCCAACTCCATAAATGCAGGTCGTTTTGTGTTTATGTGGCAATGGATATCTATTTTTTTCATCTTTACAAAATCCGCGTTGGAACAAAATTCTTCTTTTGTGTTTTTATTGGAAGCACAAGCTGACACAACTATTAATAAAACAATTAACACAAACCTTCCACCCTTACTCAAATACAAATAGTTACTTTTATTCTTCATATCATTTTAATTTCGAATTTTCAACAGAATTCTCTTTTCCCTTGGAATCGTTTTACTTGAACTTTGGTTGAAAACAATCTGCTTAGGTATTGTTGCGAAATAACATGACTATTCTGGCTTGTTCTTTTGCACGCTAACTGCGTTAAAAAGCCTCGCTATAGCTATGATTGCGTTTTTTGCCTTGTTATCGCTCAAAATAACATCGCCAGCTTTGTCCAACTTATTTCGTAACAATGCCTTATGTCTGTCAATTAGCAGATATCGGTTTCAACAAAATTAATTTTATATTTTCAATCATAATTTATTAATCTTTCGTTTAATTATTTCATTAATTACGAATCGTCATATACAAAAGCTTAACGAATGAATAACCAAAGCAATACTTTCATTTTATTTTGTAAAAGTAAATAAATGCTTTTTATCATACAACAAATAATTAATAAACTGTTAAAGTCAGGTTTTTTAAAGATATATAAGTTCATGGTTATATCATTAACAAAACAGCGTTATTCCCAACCAACTATTAACCGTTCATTATCATTGTTTTAAAACTATAGCACGACAAATAGATATTTTGAGTTCTCCATATACTATTATAAATGCACCGCTCTAATACCATTTTAACAAGAAACAATAAACCATACAAATTAATTAAACGAAATTTAATATAATTATTTCGAAAGTAATTGTAATATTTTTTATAATTTTCGACACTTTATCCTAATAATTCTCATTAATTACCAATACAGGACATAGAAAAATGGATATTTGTTATAATCAATTCTGTTATGAAAAAAAAAATGAACTAAATTTCTCATGCCCGAAAATTAAAAAAACAACATGGAATACCTAAAACTTAATTACATCCAAATGAATATATACAAATTAATCGCGATGAAAAAAGCTTCGACTTACCTATTTTTACTTATTTTCATTTTATTATTTGGTAGTTGCAACAATAGTCAGGATCAACCAACTGAAAAACAAGAGACCTTTCCCCAAAACAATATCCAAAACTACCTCTCAAAAGTAGCAGCAGAAATAACCGACAATACACTTTCGGGGATAAATTCAATTGAGGACTGGGAAAAAGTTAGGGCGAAACGCTATCAGGAATATATCGAAATGATGGGGATAAAAAACTATCTCGACAAAAATCGAACAGGCCTGAATGTAACAATTACAGGAACCATACAAAGAGATGGATACCGAATTGAAAAACTTTACTATGAATCTTTACCGGGATTGTACGTGCCGGCCAATTTGTATATTCCTGATAATATTAAAAAACCAACTGCTGCCATCTTGTATGTTTGTGGTCATTCGCTTACACAAAAGGTTCACTACCAAGCTTATCCTGCTAAATTTGCAGAACTTGGATTTGTATGCCTGATTATCGAAACCATCCAACGTGGTGAAGTTGAAGGTAAACATTGGGGACCTTATGCCAACGGCTGGTTTAATTGGTATAGCCGTGGGTACAATCCAGCGGATGTTGAACTCTGGAATGCCATTCGCGGCATTGACTTATTGACAAGCAGATCAGAAGTTGACATTGAAAATATGGGCGTAACAGGTATTTCTGGAGGAGGCTCGCAAAGCTGGTATATTGCCGCCGCCGACCCTCGCATTAAGGCTGTTGCACCGGTATGTGGGGCCAGCACCCTAAAAGCACAAATAGGGGAACGTACTATTGATGGCCATTGCGATTGTATGATGCCCACAAACACCTATCAAATAGATTTTCAGGATATTGGGGCACTGATTGCCCCCCGCCCACTTTTAATCGGCCAAGCTGACAGAGATGGCTTAAATACCATCGAATCGGTGCGTGAACTTTATTCCGATGTAAAAAAAATATATGAGATATATGGTGAGCCTGATAACATTAGTTTGGTTGAAACTCCGGGCGGCCACTCGTATCATAAAATATCCAGGACTAAAATCCATTCTTTTTTCCTTAAACATCTGATGGGAAAAGATATTTCACCAGAGGAAGCAGGCGATATTGATACTTCAACAGAAAATCAATTAACGGCAGAAGAATTAAAAGTGTATGTTGACGGAGTGCCTGAAAACGACCGTACCACAAAAATACAGGATTCATTCATTAAACTACCAACAGCACCAGAAATTTCAAATGAAAAAGAACTGCTCACTTTTCGCGACACAGTAATGAGTTTCCTTACAGATAAAACCTTTGGTGCTTTTCCGAAAATTGCCCCTCCATTTGATGCCAGCTTGTATTTCAGATCCCTGGATGGCGCAAAATTCGGGTGGAATATTTACAGTTTTACATCTGAAGAAGGTTGGCGTTTGAAAATTGACCTTCGTTGGCGAAACGACACAACAAAAAAGAAACCTCTGATGATTGTTTTGAAGAATGCCAACCAAAGTCGCTGGCAATCGGAGAATATGATTTCAGAATTATCAAATGACTGGAATATTGCTTATTTTGAAACCCGTGGTGTTGGAGAATTTGGTTGGGATCCCTCGCTTCAGTGGCATGTACGCAGAGCATCGGTATGGACCGGAAGAACAATTGCGTCTATGCAAGTGTATGATGTTTTAAGATGTATTGAATTCTGCCGAACTTTAAAAGAAGTTGCCCCTTCTAAAATTGGGATTGCTGCAAGCGATGAGATGACTGTTGTAGCAATGTATTCGGCATTATTGGATGGTAACTGCCAACAATTAATCCTGAAAAATCCACCGGCAACTCAGGATGTAACGAGCAGAACAGATGGGAAAGGAGAAGCCATTGAAATGCTCAATTGTCTCCGTGTAACTGATGTTTATGAGTTACCTGCATTAATAACACCAACAAAAACAGCGATTATTGGTGATGTTCCATCAACTTATAAATGGTCTGAAAATGTGTTGACGAAACTAAACAAGCCGGGAATTACCAAAGTTGAAACACTTAAAGATTTATAAATTAACAAGGCAGCCATAAATAGTTGGTGGAATTGATGAAAATATTTCGTAAAATACTATTGTAAAGGCATTTTGCTGAACAATGATTGGTGAAAATCTGACAACTATTTAGACAAAACAATTATGCTTCGCGACCTCGTTTTATTTACCACGGTAATTTCATCCTTTCTTTTATAGAAAAATAATTTCCATGATACATCTACGGAGAAGTGTCGATTATGAACATTTTGAGACCTATTATATTAACTAAAGTTTCCCACATCGGAAAGTGTTGATATATCAAGAAAACAAAAAGTAACAAGTAGGGGTAGAATTGAGTTTAAATTGCTATATTTTAGTTAGTTACAAAACAAAAAAGTATCCCCTCAAAAACTAGCGGTAATTTATCAACAATGTCTTTTGAGCTTTGATTAATTTATTTTTGCTGCTACTATGTCTGGTAGGTATATCTCATTTTGTTCAGCAATTCTATCACTTATGTACG
>JAKIST010000071.1 GCA_021648495.1 Draconibacterium sp. | reverse complement strand
CAGCATCTGGGGCAAAATTTATATGAATCCCCATTTGTTTAAGCTGCTTGCCAAAGTCGCGGCCCATTTTGTAAACAAAAGTTGTGTCTTGAACTGCACCAATTGCCTGAGAAAATGGATAGATCATTGTGCTGTCGATGCGCATTTTTAATCCCCATTCACCATCAATTGCTACCAATAAAGGAGTTGCTGAAGCCTTTTGGAACTGATTGATCCACTGGGCCGTTTTTACCGGAGTTCCTTGCATTATCAAAATCCCACCGGGTTTGTAGGTTTTTATTTGATCTATAATTTTCGCTTTGCTTGCTTCGTTTTGTTTGGGATAAACCGCGACCATCATTAATTGGGCTATTTTCTCTTTCAGCGTTAATTTATTGAGTTGAGTATTAACCCAATTGTCGTTTTTGAATTGTAAAAAAGGTGGTTCTGTTGCTGATAAATTTAAGGTACAAGTTACTGTGAACAGAAAAACAGAGAGAAATATCTTTTGAATTAAATTCATTTTTGCGTTATTTAACCAATGAAACCAATTTTCGTTTAACTTGTTCTTTTTTCAGAACTTAAATTGGTGTTTTCGTATTTGCAAATGTAATATTTTAAAAAGCATGTTGAAATTTGTAGGATTGATTATTTTGTTGATTTCGTCTGAATTGTGTACGGTTCCACAAAATACAGAAATTATATGCGGGGCAGATCAGCCTGAAAACTATCTCCCCCTGTTGAAAAACAAAAGGGTTGGCTTAGTTGTGAACCATACCTCGGTTGCAGGTGATTCTCATTTAGTTGATTTTTTATTGCGTAAAAAAATTAATGTGAAGAAGATTTTTGCACCTGAACATGGTTTTAGGGGTGATGCTTCGGCGGGTGCAAAGATTGAGGATGGGGTGGATGAAAAAACGGGAATCCCGGTTTTTTCGTTGTACGGCAAAACCAGAAAACCTACAGCAGGGCTTTTGAAAAACCTGGATATTTTGGTTTTTGACATTCAAGATGTGGGATGCCGTTTTTACACTTACATTTCTACCTTGCATTTGGTAATAGAGGCATGTGCCGAAAATGATATCCCGTTGCTTGTATTAGACCGGCCGAACCCAAATGGAGATTATGTTGCCGGTCCTATTTTAAAACCCGGATTTCTGTCGTTTGTGGGAATGGATCCAATTCCAATAGTGCATGGTTTAACCGTGGGCGAATTAGCTAAAATGATTAATGGCGAAAAGTGGACCAAAGCCAAACAAAATTGTAAATTGAAAGTTGTTTCAGTTAAAAATTATAAACATTCAACAAAGTACGAATTACCTGTAAAACCATCGCCAAACCTGCCTAATTATTTAGCTGTCCGATTGTATCCGTCGCTTTGTTTTTTTGAAGCCACGAGTGTAAGCGTGGGGCGTGGAACCGATTTTCCTTTTCAGGTTTTGGGCGGGCTAAAACCGGGCTTGGGAGATTTTATGTTTACACCAAAAAGTATTCCGGGAGTGGCAGTAAATCCATTAAATAAAGGAAAATTGTGTTACGGCATTGACTTGAGAAAATTAGATGAAATCCCAAAATTTACACTCAAATATTTCCTGGAATTTTATTCTCAATTCGCCAACGAAAAGGAATTTCTTACTCGTGAAGACTGGCTGAACAAGCTGGCTGGAACCGATGGTTTAATTCGGCAAATTAGGGAAGGGAAAAGCGAAAAAGAGATAATTAAAAGCTGGCAAGCTGAACTGGAAAAATACAAAACACTTCGAAAAAAATATTTGTTATACCCCGATTTTGAATAGTAAAAAATAATTATTTTTATTTATGGATCCATATTTAGTTTTAGGCATCGTTTTAGGATATTTTCTTGTATTAATAGGGATTTCGCGGATAACTTCCCGGAATGCCGATACGCAGGCTTTTTTTACGGCAAACCGAAAGTCGCCCTGGTATTTGGTTGCGTTCGGAATGGTTGGGGCAACTTTATCTGGCGTTACTTTTATTTCGGTGCCGGGCGAAGTTGGTAATACTGCATTTTCTTATTTGCAATTTGTGCTGGGAAATATAGTTGGCTATTGGTTGGTTGCAGGAATTCTGATACCACTATATTATCGTTTAAATTTGGTGTCGATTTATTCGTTTTTAGAGCAACGTTTTGGTGTGAAGTCGTATAAAACCGGCTCGTTTTTCTTTTTGGTTTCTAAGGTAATTGGAGCGGCTTTTCGCTTGTATTTGGTTGCCGGAGTTTTACAAATCGCCTTTTTTGATGCGTTTGATATTCCCTTTTTGCTTACCGTTGTGGTTACAATTGCTTTAATTTGGGTTTATACTTATCGCGGTGGAATTAAAACAATTGTTTGGACAGATACACTACAAACACTCTTTTTGGTGAGTGCGGTAATTTTTACCATAGTTGCGATTTCGAAAAGCCTAAATTTAAGTGGCTTGGAACTAATAAAAGAAATTAGGGCCGATTCTAACTCACAACTTTTCTTTTGGGATTGGCGTTCGGGAAATAATTTCTTTAAACAATTTATTGCCGGAATGTTTGTTACAATTGTTATGGTGGGCATGGATCAGGATATGATGCAGAAAAACTTAACCTGCAAAAACAAAAAAGAGGCGCAAAAAAATATGGTTGTTTTTAGTTTCTCGTTTCTGATTACCGTTGTTCTTTTTTTGTGTTTGGGTGTTATGCTTTACATTTTTGCAAAAAAAAATGGGATTACAATTCCTGAAAAATCGGACGATTTATATCCATTTTTAGCACTTCACTATTTTGGCTTACCTGTTAGCATTGCATTTTTACTTGGAATTACTGCCGCAGCATATTCGAGTGCCGACTCTGCCTTAACTGCGCTAACAACCTCGTTCAGTGTCGATTTTCTGAAAATTGAAAAATACAGTGAACCTAAAAAGCGTAAAATAAAAAAGTGGTCGCATCTTATGTTTTCGGTGTTGCTTGTGCTTGTTATACTTGCTTTTAAAGCAATTAATAACGAAAGTATTGTGGTTGCTGTTTTCAAAGTTGCCGGATATACTTACGGTCCCATTTTAGGATTATTTGTTTTTGGATTGTATTCGAAACGGAGCGTCGTGGATAAATGGGTTCCGTTAATTGGAGTTAGTTCGCCGATAATTTGCTATTTTATTTCGAAATATTCTGAGATAATTTTTAATGGATATAAGTTTGGGTTCGAATTGTTAATTTTGAATGGTCTAATTACAATCCTCGGTTTGCTACTAATTTCAAAGAAAAATGCCGCAAAAATTTAATGATTGTAAATATATGTTAAAATTTGTAAATGGATTTTATATCTTTGTCATACTAAAGAGGATAAAAAACACGTTTTAAGTTAAATTCATTGTATAAATTGCTTAAATATCTACTTCAAATATTGGCAGTAGTTGCCTTATTTTTCACACTTTTCTCGTGCGAAGACGATAGATATATGACCTCCTCCGATGCTCAGTTGCAGTTCTCTACTGACACGATTACTTTCGATACTATTTTTACTACGCTTGGTTCAACCACTCAGTATTTTACGGTTCATAATCCTTACGAAGAGAGTGTTTTAATTTCACGCATTCGATTAGCAGGCGGAGATTTGTCTAATTTCAGGCTTAATATCAATGGCGAAGTTGGAAATGAAATGTACGAAATTGAAGTTCCCCCAAAAGATAGTATTTATATTTTTGTTGAAGTAACGATTGACCCCACTGGGCAAAATCTTCCAATGGTGGTTCAGGATTCGATTGAATTAACTACGAATGCAAATGTTCAGAATATTAATTTGATTGCATACGGGCAAGATTTCAAACTGATAAAAGGAGAAAGACTTGAAACAACCACCTGGACTGCTGAAAAACCATACTTAGTTTATGATTATGTGTATGTTGACAGTACTTCTGTTTTAACTATTGAGGCAGGCACAAAAATCTTTTTCCATAAAGGGGCAGGATTGTATGTGAAAGGAACAATTGAAGCCAACGGATCATTTCAGGAACCCATTACATTCCTGCCTGACCGATTGGAAGATGCATACAAAAATATCCCGGATCAATGGAATGGAATTGTACTGTATTCTGGTAGCCATAACAATATCTTCAATTTTGTTACTATAAAAAATGCAAATATAGGCTTGCAGGTAGGTACAATTGAAGATGAAGGTTTTGCTTCAGTTCGGTTTACAAACTCTCGAATTGAAAATATGGCTTACGCCGGGTTATTTGCGCTTAAGTCAAAGGTTTATGCTTTTAATGCATTAATAGCTAATTGCGGTTTCTATACAGTAGCTTTGTTGGTTGGTGGCGAATACGAATTTTATCATTCAACTATAGCAAATTATTGGGGCAATTATTCCAATACAGCGCGTTCGACATCGTCTGTTGTAATTTCTAATGTTCTGGTTGTTTCGGGCGAGGATGGTTCAAAGGTGAGCCTCACAGGAGATTTGGAAAAAGCAACTTTTGGCAATAGCATTGTGTACGGAAATATCTCGAAAGAGATTGAATTGGGGAATAACGATGAGAATACGTTTAATTATATGTTCGATCATTGTATCATTCAGATTCCTGATACGGTGAATACTTCAGACAAAGACCACTATTTAGAGGTGTGGAAAGGGAAAGATTACGACCCCTTGTTTATCGATCCTTATGAGGAATATAATTACGAGTTAGATACCTTGTCGCCTGCAAAAGATATTGGGAGCTTTGATATTGCAAAACAGTTCCCCCTTGATATTCTTTACAAAGACAGGACTGCTGACGCGGGTGCTGATTTAGGTGCATTCGAACGAATTGAAAAGAAAAATGAATAGGACAGCACTAATAGTCCTTTTCTTACTATTCAGCCTTTATTCGTTTTCTCAAAAAAATACTGACAAGATTTCTATTCTTTTTTATAATGTTGAAAATTTATTCGACACCAAGAACAATCCTCAAACCGAGGATGATGAATATACTCCTGACGGCGACAGGCATTGGACATCTAAAAGATTGAACAAAAAATTGCTCAACATTTCGAAGGTTATTTTGAGTGCCTCGGGTTGGGATGCTCCTGCAATAATTGCTTTGTGTGAAATTGAAAACCGGAATGTACTGGAAAAATTGCTCACGAATACCCCTTTGAAGTCGCATCCTTATAAAATTATACACAAAGAATCTCCCGATCATCGGGGCATTGATGTAGCTTTTCTTTATTCCCCAAAACAGTTTTATCCAATTGAATACAATTTTTATCCGCTAAAAGATAAAAACGGTTCGGTGATAAAAACAAGGGAAATACTTTACGTTTTGGGTGTATTGAATGAAACGGATACTTTGCATTTCTTTGTGGACCACTGGCCGTCGCGATACGGTGGGCTACTTGAAACAAAGGAACTTAGGAATTCGGCTGCAACCCTACTTCGCCAAAAAGCAGATGATTTATTCGAAATATATAATTCACCCAAGATTGTTATTTTAGGCGACTTTAACGATCAACCAACAGATGAAAGTTTAAAAAATTATCTAAAAGCAAAACCGATTAATCAGGAAATTGCGAACTCAGATTTATTCAATTTGTCGTACAATTGGGGAAACCAATCAACAGGAACTTTGAAATATCACTCGCAATGGTCCGTGTTTGACCAAATAATTGTTTCGGGTGCATTGTTAAATGCTTCTTCCGGATTTGTTGCCAAACCTGAAAATGCAACTATTTTAAACCATCCATTTTTATTTGAAAAAGATGAAAAATACGGGGGTTTGAAACCCAAAAGAACTTATTATGGATATTCTTATTTGGGTGGTTTCAGCGACCACATTCCTGTGCTGCTTCAATTGGAAAAAGAAAACTAATTTTTCTTTTTCAGTCCCAGTTCTGCTGCTTTCTCTAGCATAAATGTAAAAGCTTCATCGTAATTATTGTGGATTACACCATCCAGAATTGCATCTTTAATTGCATCTTTAATTATTCCAACTTCCCGGCACGGTTGCAAGTCAAAAGTTTTCATAATTAGTTCTCCATCAACGGGCGGCTGGAAATTTCGGATGGTGTCTTTCTCTTCAATCTCCTTTAGCTTTTGTCTGACCAATTTAAAATTTTTCAAATAACGTTTAACTTTATCTGAATTTTTAGATGTAATGTCAGCTTCGCAAAGTGTCATTAAATCGTCAATGTCATCTCCCGCTTCAAAAAGTAAACGTCGAACAGCCGAATCGGTAATTTCTTCTTCAGAAAGAACAATGGGGCGCATGTGCAGTTGAACCATCTTTTGCACGTACCTCATTTTTTCGTTAAGCGGAAGTTTCATCCTTCGAAAAATTCCTGGAATCATTTTTACGCCAATAAAATTGTGTGCATAAAAAGTCCAGCCTTGACCATCAATAAATTTTTTTGTGGCAGGCTTAGCAATGTCGTGAAGTAAGGCAGACCACCGTAACCAGAGGTTTTCTGTGTTGGGGACAATTCTGTCGAGTACTTCTAAGGTATGGTAGAAATTGTCTTTATGTCCAATTCCCTTCACTTTTGCTACGCCTTTCATTTGTTGCAACTCCGGGAATATTATTTTTAATATTCCGGTTTCTTCGAGAAGTTTGAACCCAATAGAAGGTTTTGGAGCCATCATTATTTTATTGAGTTCCTCGATAATCCTTTCAGCGGAAATTATTTTAATACGTTCCCTGTTATCAATTATAGATTGAAAAGTACCGGCATGGATGTCGAACCCAAGTTGTGTTGAGAAACGTATGGCCCGCATTATTCGAAGGGGGTCGTCGGAGAAAGTTATGTCCGGATCCAATGGCGTACGAATAATTAAATCCTCCAAATCTTCTATTCCGTTAAATGGATCAAGCAATTCGCCAAAATTTGATTTATTAAGTCCCAAGGCCATTGCATTAATGGTAAAATCCCGGCGGTTTTGGTCGTCTTCAAGCGTGCCATTTTCTACAATAGGTTTTCTTGAATCTTGTTGGTACGATTCTTTGCGGGCACCTACAAATTCAATTTCCATGTCTTTGTATTTTAACATGGCAGTGCCAAAATTTTTAAAAATATTTACGCGGGGACTTGGTTTTAAACTTTTTGCAACATTCCTTGCTAGTTCAATCCCACTTCCAACTGTTACAATATCAATATCTTTTGAAGGGCGATGCAGATAAATATCGCGTACAAATCCTCCAATTACATAGGTTTCCATTTGCATCTGGTCTGCAACCTGCGATATTTCCCGAAATATTTTGTGTTTAAGTTTACTCTTCATTATCTGTCAGGATACGTAGCGTTTTTGTTCGATTTTATGACACTACTGAAAAAATTGTGACAAAATTACAATTATTTGGTTGAAAATGGGCTAATTTTATTGAATTCAGAAAGAAGGCATTAAAGTTGATATGTACATATTGATATTATTGAATATGTTGGAAATTAATTATTATTAGAATATTATGTTAGAACATTTGACAAAAGAGACATTTAAAGAGAAGGTTTTTAATTTTGAAACCAATAAAGAATGGAAGTACGAAGGTGATAAACCTTGTTTAATAGATTTTTATGCAGATTGGTGTGGCCCGTGTAAAATGGTTGCACCTGTTTTGGAAGAATTACAAAGCGAGTATGGCGACAGTATTGTTATTTACAAGATAAATACTGAAGATCAGCAAGAATTGGCAGGTATATTTGGTGTACAAAGTATTCCTTCGTTACTTTTTGTGCCACAGGACGGGCAGCCACAAATGGCGATGGGAGCTTTACCAAAACAAACTTTTGAAAAAGCAATTGCTGATGTATTAAAAGTTGTAAAGCCGCAGGCGAATTAGTGTTTGTCTATAAAATCCGACTTCTTCGTTACGCTTGTCAGAAAAACAGTCATCCCGATGACATCAGCGATTTTCCATTGATATAACAATTTAGTTTTTTATTTTAAAATCATTTAAAACTATATAAAATCGTTTTGTAATTACTTTAAACGTTGAATTACCTACTCCCCGGTTTTTGATTTCATCTATATTTCTTCATTTAATACACAAATAATATATGGCGGCTAAAATTGATTGCTACATTGTATAAATTCATCATCTTAATACTTAATTATTGCATAAATAGCTATATAATAAAACATAACATCTACTGCTGAGATTTTATTGTTAATAAAATTGTTGATAACAACCGCCATATATTAATTTAGTTTACTGTAAAATATCTTATTTTTGTAGTAAGCAATAATTAAATATTATATCATGAAAAAAGCAATAATTTTAAAAGGAATAAAAGGAAATGATTTTGAAATAGACTCAAATGACAAATTAAGCATAAAGATGGCAATGTTATATGAAGGTCATTGTACAATAGGAGTTTATGAAGCAATAAAAAAATATGGATACACAGAACAGCGTTATTATCAATTATTAAAAGAATATAATGAAAAAGGTTCAGAAGGAATAAGAGATAAAAAACGAGGTTCGAATAAACATCCTGTAAGGAATAAAGAAATAACAAATCAAATAATCAGGCACCGGTTTTTAGATACAGAAGCAAGCACAGAAGTAATATCACAAAAATTAAAACAAAACGGTTATAATGTCAGCGTTCGTAGTGTAGAAAGAACAATAACAGAATATGGGCTCCAAAAAAAACTCATAAATTTAACCCTGAAAAAGAAAAAGAAGATAAAATAGTTGAGGTACAAGTTACTAAACGAAAAAAGGCGAAAATAAGGATTAATTCAAAAAGCAACGAAAGAAACTTCAGAGAAAATTTATCACAAAAAGTAAGCAGTACATTAGTTGGATTATGGTTTTTGGTAGCAGAACATTTACGATTAGGAAGTTGGGATTTGGTTAAAGGTTATACCGGATGTATTGATACTGATATTGAACCACGTATTGCAATGCAAATAACCAATGAATCTGCTATTTGCAAAAATCGTGTAAGAAGAAAAAATTATATATCACATCAAGGATTTGAATTATTAAATGGCTTGAGCTTTTTAGCAAGCGATGAAGAAGTTCATAGGTTTTTAGATAAGCATACTGTTTTAGATGCACAATCCCTACAAGAATCATTATCAATAATAAGGGCAAATAAAGGACATTATAATGGTGAAATAATAGCAATAGGCCCACACCGTATTATTTCCACATCAAAAAGAATAATGCCAAAGAAGAAAAAACAACCAAAAGAACCATCAAGAAAAATGTTGCAAACATATTTTGCATTAGATACCGGGACAGGACAACCAATAGGATGTGGTATAGGAACACCAGGAGTTAATACAACCAAAGCAACTATAGATTTATTAAACATGGTGAATATGATAAATAACAAAAAAGCTTTGATATTAGCGGACAAAGAACATTTTACAAAAAATCTGATACGAGATATAAAGCACAAGGATCAATTTGAATTATTAGTACCTGTACTATCTACTGCAAGAATAAAAAAAACAGAAAGGTCACTTTCCTATAAACGTCAATGGGCTGGATATGCCATAGCTGAAACGCTATTCAATTTTATTGGTAGTAAAGAACAATACAGATTGGTAGTTCAACGGGAAGGAGAAATGGAATCACAATATAAATACAAATCTTTTTTAACTTTATCAGATAAACCCGCAGTAACTTTATTGAGTGAAATATATGGAGAAAGATGGTCAATAGAAGAATTTTTTAATTTTGATGGAGCGATGGGATTTGATAGAGCTTCAACATTTAATCTTAATATCCGTTATGGCAAAATGTCTTTGGCATTATTATCCCAGGCAGCTACATATCAATTTAGACAAAAGCTGCCAAAGCCTTATAACCGATGGGATGCACCTCATTTAGCAAATGCAATATTTAGTAATATTGATGGTGATATCAGGGTGAAAAATGATACAATAATTATAACTTGTTATAATGTTCCAAAAGAATTAAATTTGCAAAATCATTATGAAAATCTTCCTAAAAAATTAGAAGCCGAAGGTATTGATTCAAGAGTACCGTGGCTCTATAATTTTAAAGTAGATTTTAGATTTAAGTAAATGATTTACTAAAATAAATAACCCGTAAAAAATCGCTGACGTATCGGGATGATGTTTCAAAAACGAGAGTAACGCAGTATTTGGCGTTTCCTTGCAAAGACTATTTTTAAAAGTGTACGATTATTAGTGTATTAAAAATGATAAAAAATTAGAATGATGAGACAATTACTACTACTGGCTATAATTCTGGCTATCCCCTTTTTTGGGATTTCACAAAAGAAAAATGCTTACAATTCAATTGTAAAAGAAGAATTTATTTTTGAACCTCAATCGGAACATACCCACGGAAGCAGTATTGTTGAGCTTCCAAACGGAGATTTGTTGGTTGCCTGGTTTCAAGGCAGTGGTGAACGAACTGCCGACGATGTTCGAATTATGGGAGCGCGTTTGGAAAAGGGTAAAACGGAGTGGAGCAAACCTTTTTTGATGGCAGACACTCCGGGATTGCCTGATTGTAATCCTGTTCTTTTCCTCAATGGAAAAGGTAAATTATTTTTGGTTTGGATAGCCGTTCAAGGGAATATGTGGGAAGGCTCCATATTACGCACCCGAACAACAACAAATTACAATAATCCCGGAGCTCCTGTTTGGGAATGGCAAGACAATATTTTAATTAAACCCGGTAGTGAGTTTGTGGAGGAGGTTGAAAAACAATTCAAGGCAATGCCGGAATTGGAACACGGTTGGGCAGGTTACGCACCACTTTATGATGATATGATAATAGAGGCAAGTAAAAATAAGGTAAATAGAAGTATTGGCTGGATGACACGTATTAAACCGTTAATATTGAAAACAGGCCGTATAATTTTACCGCTTTATTCCGATGGTTACAACTTCTCAATTTGTGCAATTTCGGATGATGATGGCGCAACCTGGCGCGCCTCGAAACCCATTGTTGGCAGAGGGCCAATCCAGCCTGCGCTTGCCCTTCGTAAAAACGGCAATATTGTGGCGTACATGCGCGATAGCGGCGATGCTCCGGCACGCGTTCAGAAAAGTATTTCAAAAGACAATGGCGAAAGTTGGAGTTATTCAGTAAAAACGGATATTCCAAATGAAGCAAGTGTTGAACTTTTTGTGTTGAAAGACGGACGGTGGGCATTCGTTGGAAACGATATTAACGATGGGAGGTACAGATTGGTTTTAATGTTGTCCGACGATGAAGGGGAAACCTGGAAGTGGAAGGAGTACCTCGAAAACGACAGCAAACAGGGTGGGGGAAGTTACTCCTATCCAAGCCACGTTCAAACCGCTGATGGGCTGGTGCACATTACCTATTCTTCGCGAACCAGTGAAACGGAGAAATCGATTAAACACGTTGTGGTTGATACGGATAAAATTAAATAAACCGTTTATTCACATAGTGACTCCAAGTCACCGGGTGAACATGGGTGCAGCGGTTTCCGAACCGCTGGTTTTAATTTGAGCGGAGTGCTTGCCTGGCCGGTATTCAAGGAATCCTAGTCACCCATTCCTATCTCTTGCTGGAATCGATAAAAATATAATTTCAAACTTACTTATTAAAAAAATCCCCATTCACACTAATAATATAAGTCTTGTTATCTTCTATTAAAATAACAACAGAGTTGTTTAATAGAATACTGAAACAGGGTTTGTGTCAACAAATAATTATTAACTAATTTATTTTTGAACCTACTTGTATGTATATTTCGTTGCTTTTAATAAATGATATACTTTTGTACCCATGATTACAAAACTCGGTATAAAAGATTTTTTTGCAGCAAATTATCCTTTGCCACTCATTGATGTACGCTCGCCGGGTGAATTCGAAAAAGGCCACATTGTTGGGGCAGTAAATATTCCTTTATTTTCAAACGATGAACGTGCCCATGTGGGAACGGTTTACGTTCAGCAATCGAAAGAAAAAGCGGTTGAGCTTGGTTACAAATATGTAACTCCAAAGTTAAATTGGTTTGTTGAACAGAGCCGGAAAGTTGCCGGACAATCAGCTATTGCTATTCATTGCTGGCGCGGAGGGATGCGCAGCGAGGCGTTTGCCGAACATTTGTATTCAAATGGTTTTAAGGAAGTTTATATACTGGAAGGTGGTTACAAAGCCTATCGGAATTACATGTTAAGTATTTTTGAACAATCTTTTGATCTGCGTATTTTAGGTGGATATACCGGAAGCGGGAAAACCTATATTTTAAAAGAATTGAAAGCGTTGGGAGAACAAGTAATCGACCTCGAAGGTGTTGCCCACCATAAAGGATCGGCTTTTGGTGCAATTGGCGAAACGATGCAACCAACACAGGAACAGTTTGAAAATAATTTGTTTTCAATCTTGAGAATGTGCGATCGCAAAGCTCCAATTTGGATTGAAGATGAAAGCCACAACATCGGGCGGGTAAATATTCCTATCATATTTTTTAGGCAAATTCGCGAGCAAACTGTTTATTTTATTGATATTTCAAAAGAAAAAAGGGCTGAACATTTGGTGAGGGAGTATTCAGAATTTGGCAACTCGTTGATTACCGATGCAATAAATGGCATTGCAAAACGACTCGGTGGACAAAATGTAAAACTGGCACACGATTACCTTGCACAAAATAATTACTTCGAAGTAGTCATGCTTACTTTACATTACTACGATAAAGCGTACGAAAAGGGCGTTAAGTCGCGTAATCAGGAAAAAGTATTTACTCTTTCCCTACCGGAAATGAATCATAAAGATAATGCAAAATCGATATTAAAATTTGTTGAACAACATGAACGAAATAAAACTTACTCAATATAGTCATGGTTCAGGATGTGGTTGTAAAATCTCACCAAAAGTACTGGACACCATTCTTAAAACTAACTTAGCACCTTTCGAAACCCCAAATTTGTTGGTGGGAAACGATAGTCGCGACGATGCCGCAGTTTACGATTTAAAGGATGGAACTGCCATAATCAGCACCACCGATTTTTTTATGCCCATTGTTGACGACCCGTTTACTTTTGGGAAAATTGCGGCTGCAAATGCCATTAGCGATGTGTATGCGATGGGAGGAAAACCTTTGTTGGCAATTGCTATTTTGGGGTGGCCGGTTGACAAGTTGCCGGCAGAAATTGCCCAGCTTGTTCTCGATGGTGGGCGACAAACTTGTAACGAAGCCGGTATTTCACTGGCCGGCGGGCACAGCATCGACAGTCCCGAGCCTATTTTTGGTTTGGCGGTTACCGGACAAGTAAATATTGAACAGTTAAAAAGAAACGATACCGCAACAGAAGGATGCCAGTTGATTCTTACAAAACCGCTGGGAATTGGTATTCTTTCAACGGCACAAAAGAATGGAAAACTGAAACCGGAACATAGCGAGATTGCTGCTGATTCGATGATGAAGTTAAACAAAATAGGTTACGATTTGGCTGTAATGAAAGCGGTTAAAGCACTCACCGATGTAACCGGATTTGGCCTTCTCGGGCATCTCACCGAAATGTGCGAAGGCAGTAATCTTTCAGCAGAAATTGAATTTGCTAAAATACCTCGTTTTGAAGAAGTTGGCCCTTACATTTTCGATAAATGTGTTCCCGGCGGTACACACCGCAACTGGGAAAGTTATGGGCACCGTGTAAAATTAAGTACAGAGGAGGAAAAATTAATTTTATGCGATCCGCAAACAAGTGGCGGATTAATGATTGCCGTGGAAGAAAGTTCCGTTCCTCAAGTGATAAAAATATTAAATGAAAACTATATTCATACACAGCCTTTTGGTCGCTTTACAAAGAGAAGTGGTACTTTGATTACTGTGGTTTAAGGGGTAATATAATACCAACTGAAAAGAAAGGCCGGTTAAAAAAAACAAAATTAGTTATTGATCTAAAAAGCATATCCGAAAGAAACAGAGAAGATCTATGTGCGGGTGAAAGTTTAGGGATTGCAGCAACCCGTTATGATGATCGTATGCTTGCCATCAAAGGACAATTAGAAAAAACCCCTGTTGAATTCGAGCCAAGCGAAGGTGTTGAATTTGGTAAATTATTAGGACTGGATCGTATTCCCGAAACTAAAAACTTACGTTCTAAAATTTCTCAAATAATAGCGAACTAAAGTTCAATTTTTGGTTTGCGTAGGTGGATTATTTTTAGTATCCTGCAACTTGTTTTGAATATAGTTTAGTCAGATGGAAAATAAGTTTACAGAAAATTTTAAAGAGCATATTGATTTTT
>JAKIST010000070.1 GCA_021648495.1 Draconibacterium sp. | reverse complement strand
TTTGATTCAGAAAGTTCGAATTCAAGGCTTGCGAAGTCATAAAATAAAGGAGTTTACTCTTGTAAATGACTGTTTTTATGGCAAGCGTAATGCAGAAGTCGGGCTTTATGGACAAACACTATTTAGAGGAACGAAAGTCGAGCATTGTCTTTATTCAAAGGGATTGTAATGAATTATTCAGGCTAAATGAACTTCTCGCGTTTTTGTAAATTAAAAAGCCCATATAAAATAAATACAAGCATCCCTATTCCCAAAAAAATCCTGTTCTTCGAAATTATTCCTTGCCAGATCATCTCATTTGAATTTCGCGGAATATTAAAAGGGTTTAAAAAGACATTCCATTGTGTATATTGAATGGAATCCTGAAGGATTATCAATGTAACCCCAATTAAAACCATAACTACCGCAGTACCATTCCCATTTTTAATGAGCGTTGAAAACATAAATGCCATCGATCCAATAAATACAACCGGATACATTAACTCGTAGGCCATTTCAAAAACATTGATTTTATAAAGCAATACAGAAGCCACGGTTGCAAAAAGCACAGTAATAATAAATATAAGAACATAAATCATTACCAACCGTACCAGCCAAACTTTATATCGGTAGTTGGGGATCCCAAAAAGAATCTCCAACATCCTTGAATCATCATCGTTTTGAATGCCAAAAGCTGAAGGATAAAAAATCAACAACATTCCGGGGAATATCAACAGGTTATAAATAGACCCATCATCAATATTGTTTCTGTTTAAAATCATTTGAACGGCAAAAAATGCAAAAAATGCAAATGCTGCTACCAAAAACCAAATAAAACGGTTGGCAAAAATTATCCTCAAGTTGTATCGAATCATTCTAATTGAAACGATCAACCGATTTAGTATATTCAATTTCTTAGCCATTATTTCTCTTTTTTATGAAAATCTTTCAGCAAGCACAAGTAAGCATCTTCGAGGTGTGGCGATACATTTCTTGCATTTTCGTAAGGTTTATCTTGCGAAAGGCAACGCACCCTAATATTTTCACCGTCGCGCATGTGATGTACTATTAATTTTTTATCGTCCAAAGAGTCAAAATCCTTAGCCGGAATTGTAAACTGCCAAACAAAGTTGTTCCCCTTGCTCAGCATCTCGTTTGGCGTTCCAAAATATTTCAATTCGCCACGATTAATTACAGCTACCTGGTTACACGAACTCGAGATATCTTCGATAATGTGGGTAGAGAAAATTACAATCCGTTCGCGGCTCAATTCAACCAGTAAATTACGGAACCGGATTCTCTCGCGTGGGTCGAGTCCGGCAGTTGGTTCATCAACAACCAGGATACGTGGCAGGTTAAGCAGAATTTGAGCAATCCCGATACGTTGTTTCATGCCTCCCGAGAAGGAACCGATTTTATCGTTTCTACGGTCGTACAGGTGAACATTTTTCAACACGTACTCCATTCGTTCGTCCCTTGTTTTGGTATCTTTAATTCCCTTTAAAATGGCCTGATAATCGAGAAATTCCCAAGCCGACATATTTTCGTAGGTGCCAAAAGCTTGTGGCAAATAACCAATTAAACCTTGTAACTCTTCTCTATATTGTTGTGTGTCTAATCCGTTAATCCATATTTTACCATAACTCTGTTCGAGAATACCGCAAATAATCCGCATCATTGTAGATTTACCTGCACCGTTGGGTCCAAGCAAACCAAACATTCCGGTTTTAATTTCGAGTGAAACGCCGTCTAATGCGCGGAAAGGACTTTTGTGTTTCCCGATAATCGGGATTTGCCGGATCATATTAAAATAACCTCTTCGTAATGTTCCAAATTTGCCTTCTATCCGAGCAATATTTACTTTCTTTTTATGAATATATTCACCTGAACTATAAATGATTAATAATATTAACCATACAATTCCCACAAAAATTACCATCCCGAGGTTGTCCCATCGTTTAAAGAATATATATACGAAAACTGCCGGAACCGCCCAATAAATAAAATTCTTAATGAATTTGTTTATTTTGAGGTATTTTGTTTTCGATGTAGCCTCGTGTTTATTGATTAAGACCTGATTTAAAGGCACCCTCAACAAGAATAAAAAGAAAAATACAAAATGAGACATTATCCAAGTCCAAAGGTCGCTCTGTAAATAAATAAAGGTGAAATAAACGAGGAACCCGAAAAGTGGGATTTGCCAAATGAGATTGTTAAAATCGCGTACTTTTTTGAAATCTTTTAATAATCCGGCCCTTTCCCTGATTTTAAGTCCCGAATTCCATTCGCGAACAAAACGACTGTCGCGATCGTAAACTTTAACGAGTTTCCGGATTTCAATGCGAATGGGTTCTTTGTCGCCGATAACTTTTGTGCTTGCCTGCCGCAAACTGGTCATTACAAATGCGACACTGCCCGGAACAAGAATTATAAGCAGGATAAAATCCAACATTTGCCAAATGAAAGTATCTACCTCAAAATAGATGAAAATTGCCCCAAACACAAACACAACCATCATTCCGGTTTTCAACATCCAGTTCAACGATTTCATCCAATTGATCGCATTTTCCATTCCGGCATATAATGTTGGGATAAAAACTAAAGTAAGCAATGTACTTAAGGCCAAACCCCCAATTACCGTAATTGCGAATGGCGCACCAATTGCCCCAACATATTCTGCCTGGCCCATTGCAAGTGGAAAGAGGGCAACAATAGTTGTAATGGCAGTAATTAATATTGGCCGCACGCGCGAAAGGCCAGCGGTCATTAAAGCACGAGATTTCCGATAACCTTGTTTGCGCAGGATGTTGGTGTAATCTATTAATATAATTCCATTGTTTACTACTACTCCCAACAGAATTAAAAATCCCATAAGCGTGTTGGCATTAAATAAACTATTCCCTGTAAATATTAATGCCAGAAACGATCCAATTGCTGCCAGCGGCACCGAAAACATAAGGACAAATGGAGTTACTACCGATTCGAACACTGCAGCCAAAATCATTAATATTAAAATGAAAGCAGCACCAATGAGGAAATAGAATTCAGAATACTGATCTTCTTCGTGAATTACCTGGATGGCAACGCCCGGCGGCAATTTATACGAACCAATTACTTCATCAATTCCTAAACGATAAGCCTCTAAAAGATCTTTCGATTGTTCTGCTTCGGCAACAAAACGGTAGGTTAATTCAATTTGCTCCTCCTGGTTTACCCGGGTAATACTTCTCATTCCATCGGCATAAACCAACTGGGAAATGTCTTGTAGATCGTACGTTGCTCCTTGTGAATTGCTTATTTTCAATCGACGCAAATCATCCATTCCCTTTTCATCTTTCTGTTTTTCTTCCTCCTCGGCGGTAAGCTTTTGTTTAATAATAATTCCATACTCTTCATTATCCTGTTTGAAATTTACATTTGTAGTAAATTCACGCGAAAAGGAATTTAATTCAGAGGTAATATTATTCAGGTTGATACCGTATTCGGTTAACAGCAGTTGATTAAAAAAGAGGTGAACCTCGGGCCGGTTGCTGGCCACACTAATATTTGCACTTCTTATGGATTCCAGGTTTTCGATGTAGTACTGCAAATCTTCAGCAACACCTTTCATTACACCAAAATCTTTTCCTTTAATTACAACCCGTTCCTGGTTTGTTCCAATTCCCATAAAGGCACTAAATCCTTGTGTTCCCGAGCGGCGGCCACCTCCGCCACCTCTGAAACTGGCACTCGAAGTTGGTGGGCTTAAACTAATTTCTGCCCGCGAAATACTTTTGACGCGGGTTTCAACATCCGACTTAATTTCGGCAACTGTCCGGTCGTCGATATCTTTGTAATCATCTTTTAGAATGAATGTTAAAATTGCTTCTTCCTGTTGAATTTTGGAAATGAGATCTTTTTTTTCTGCAATATCACTCAAACGTTTTTCCACCTCAGCTGTTACAATATCGGTAGCTTCGAGTGTTGAACCAGTTGGCATTGTAACATAAATAGGAAACTGGGTTTCTTCAACCTCTTTCAAATTATTTACACTTATTGCCAAAACAATAAATACAGTTACAAAAAACAGTACAATGGCACCTATAATTGTACGTGCCGGCCCTCGCATACTTGCTTTTAACAACAGAATATATATTTGAATAATCCGGTTATTTGTTGTTACTTTTTCGTAAAAAATATTATTCGAATTTTTTCCCTTCAGCAAAAAGTGGGCTGCTATTGGAATAAGCATTAATGCCACAAATAACGAAACCATTAATGTTGAAATAATGGAAACCCCAACATTCTTCCCCAACAATTTTATCATATAATCTGATGAAAATATAAAAGGGAGGAAAACAGTAACCGTGGTAAGTGTTGCCGCAACAATCGATCGCCAAACCTCCTTGGTACCTTGAATTACCGAACGATCGGCATCAAATCGATTTCCCGAAAGCCGATAGATATTCTCCAAAACAACGACACTATTATCGAGCAACATCCCTATTGCAAGCACCAAACCAATAAGTGTCAAACTGTTCAATGTAATATCGAAGGCGTAAAACAGATTAAATGCCGTAAACACCGAAATAGGGATTGCAAGCGCAATAAAGAAAACAATCCGAACATTTTTAAGAAACATCCATAACACGAAAATAGCCAACAAACCCCCTATCAACGCCAGGTTTATAATTTGATCGATGTTTTTTTCCATGGTTTCGGCCAGGTTGGTCTGCACCACAATCTCAACATCTTTTGGCGCCAATTTTTTATTGAGCTCCAAAATTTCTTCCTCAACCCGGTGCGACAGATCAATGAGATTTGCTTGCGAATCGTTAACAAGTAAAATTGATATTGCATCTAAACCGTTTATCCGGCTGATCGTTTCTTCTTTTTTCACACCAAAAAATACATCTGCTACATCTTTCAAATATACCGGACCATCGGCGACAACAATATTTTCAATATCTGAAACATTGTCATACTCCGCAGATACATGTACAAAATATTCTTTTTGTGAATTGTGCAAAAAACCGACAAAGGTCCGGTTTTTGGAGTTTTGTGAAATTGCATTTCTAATTTGCGAGGGCGTAATCCCATAGGCTTCGCACGCAGCAAGATCGTAGGATACTTCAATGGAACGTTCTTTCCCCCCGAATACAGTAACAGATGCTACTCCGTCTATATTCTCCATTTGTTCTGAAACCTCCTGATCTACAATATTCCTTAACCGATCAGTTCCTCCAGTTCCGCGAACTTGCAGCTCCATAAACTGATTGTTGAGCTTCTGGATATCAACTTTATTAACGGTAACCGTAAAATTTTCATCAAGATTCTCTGCAACCTGGTCAATTTTTTCCTGAAGTTTGAGGAATGTATATTTAAAGTTTACATTCTGTTTAAAATCAACCTGAATAGATGCGCTGCGACTATTTAGGTTAGACTCCATGTTCTCAATCCCTTCCATCGTGCTGATTGCCCCTTCTATTGGGATAACAGCTTGATTTTCCATGTAGTTTGGATCCACTTCAATATTCGAGCGGATTTGGACATACAGCATGGGAAGTTCTGCGTTTGGCATCAACTCTACCGGCAAGCGTTTATACGAAACATAACCTAACATGGTCAGCCCCATAAATAACATGCTGATAAATATCTTTCTATTTATGATGAATTTCATTTTACTCTCTTTGTTCTCATTTTTACACCATGTTTTAACTTGGTGATTTTAAGATTTTCAAGATCTCGGCTTTAGACTTTAACTCAAATTCCTTAAAATCATTTTTTTTAACATATTAAACGCTAAAGCTTTTTATTTTTTACTCACCAGCTAAACCACGGTGTAAAATGGTCATCTATTTTCTTACAAACAGCTGTCTAAAACGGTCGAGTACATCGTAAACACAAGGTATTACAATTAAAGTTAACAGTGTTGACGTAAGTAAACCACCAATAACTGCCAGTGCCATTGGCGAGCGAAGTGAAGCACTTTCGCCAAACCCGATGGTTAACGGGAGCAATGCTAAAACAGTAGTTAAACTTGTCATTATAATTGGCCGGATACGTTGTTGCCCTGCTTGTACAATTGCGCTTTTTCTGTCCATTCCTCCCTTTATTAACTGGTTAATCCGGTCCACTAAAATTATGGAGTCGTTTACGGCGATACCCACCAACATAATTATGCCAATAATTGCCATAATATTTAGGGTTTTCCCCATAATAAAAAAGATTAAAATACTTCCTACAACTGCCAACGGAATGGTCAATAGAATAGTAAATGGATGAATTAACGATTCAAATTGAGAAGCCAAAACCATATACACCAAGAGAATAGAAAGCATTAATGCAAATCCCAGATTAGCCATTGAATCCTGTCTTTTTTCTTCTTCGCCAGTTACCTGAATCCGATAGTCGGGAAGTAAATCTATACTTGCGACTTTTTCCCGAATTTGTGCCGACACCTTATCGAGTGCCATGCCTTTATCCATTTGGGCAGTAACTTTTGCAATGCGGTTCTGGTTCCTTCTAAATATTTCTTTTGGTGAAACCCCATACGAAATATCAGCAATTTCGCTTAGCCTAAAAACCTGTGAGCCTGCAGTTATGGTAAGATCGTTAATTTCGTTCAACCCTTTTTCAGGAAATTTAATTGTAATATCACGCATTTCGCCCCCCTTTTCAAGTTGGCCTGCGTTCTTGCCTTCGAGTTGATCCTGGATTTGAGTAATTACGGAGTTTATATCAATGTTGTACATTCCTGCACGTATCCGGTCCATCTTAATTTCCACTTCTGGTGCACCGTCTTCAATTGAAGTTTGGATATTAAATATCCCATCCATTTCTTCCATTTTTGCTTTAACCTGATTAGCGATTGATTCAATTTCATCCAAATTTTCGCCCCGTACTTCAACAACAACGGGAGCTTCGTCGGTACCTAATATCGACTTTAACGAACTCTGTTCTTGCGAGTAACTTACTTCTAAGCCAGGAATATTGGATGTTAACTTATCTATTGAAGCGATTACAGATTCAGCCGAAATGGTTGTTCCTTTTTTAAGGATCACCAAAATTTGAGCCGTATTTTCACCTTCAAAAACCGTATTTTCATTTCCTCCTATTCCGGTAGAAGGTCCTGCTTGCGAATAAACCGTCTCTAAATTATCGCCTAAATAATCATTCAAAACCGTTTCCACATTTTTAACCGTTGCTTCAGTACGTGCCAACTCTGTGCCTTCCTGCAATTTCATGTTAATTGTAAATTCCCTGGTTTCGGGTTTCGGCATAAATTCCGTTCCAATGTATGGAATAAGCAAGAACGATGATGCAATTAAAACCGTAGTAACAATAATTACCATCCATTTTACTTTCAATGCTTTTTCGAGGAAACGGCCATAACCAGCCATTTTAACCGATTTGTGCTTTATCGGCGATTTTTTGTTCCTGTAGAATCGGTAATACATCATCGGTATTAAGAAAATAGCTACCACAAGGGATGAAATCAGTGAAAATGCTACGGTCCACGCCTGGTCTTTAAACAGCTCGCCCGAAGCTCCATGCAAATATACAATGGGAAGGAAAACAATAATTGTTGTTAATGTTGATGCGGTAATTGCCCCCCCAACTTCAGCAGTTCCTTGTATCGCTGCATCCTTAACACTCATTCCATTTTCGTGGTTCCTAAAAATATTTTCCATAACCACAATGGCATTGTCAACCAACATACCCGCCCCGAGTGCGAGACCTCCCAAGGTCATAATATTTATGGTGAGGTGATTAAAATACATTAAATTGAAAGTGGCAATAATAGAAATAGGAATGGCCACACTTACAATTAATGTTGTCCCAAACCTTCTTAAAAATAAAAACAAAACTATAATAGCAAGCAGGATCCCGAGCAATGCGGTGTCTTGTACCTCGCTTATTGCATTGCTAATAAATTTGCCCTGGTTAGAAACCATTGTTAATTTATAGCCTGGAAGTGCTTTTTCAATATCAACCAGTGCTTTGTTTATTTGCTTTACCGATTTTACGGTGTTGTATTTTGTTTCTTTATAAATTGAAAGGCCCACGCAGCGTTTGCCATTAATACGAACAATGTTTACAGGTTCTTTATTTTCATACGAAATTGTTGCTACGTTTTTTAAATAAATAGGTGCTTTTTCAATTGTAGTCTGCCCTTCAGACTGGGCACGCACCGCTTTGTAACCAACAATCAGGTTTTCAAAATCTTCGGTGGTGTTGAGCATACTTACACCTTTTACAATGTATTGTACTCCCAATTCACTAATTTGTCCACCAGAAACATTCCGGTTAAAATTCTGGATTCGTGTACTTATCTCGTCCATTGTAAGGTTTTGTGCCTCTAAACGGTAAGGGTTGGTTTTAATAATAATTTCGTTCTCCTGTTGGCCTGACAATTCAACTTCGGCAACTCCTTCGAGCCGGACCAATTCGTTTCGAATATAGTTTTCGGCAACTTTTCGGATTTCGTTCATGTCGGTTATCTCGGAATGGGTTAATCCGAGGATCATAACAGGCGAGGTATTAGGATCGTGCTGCGTTATTTTCAAATCGTCGATTTCAGAATTCTGAGTGAGCGTATTTAACGATTTTTGCAAATCGAGAAAAGCCTCGTCCATATCTTTGTTCCACGCATATTCAACCGTAATTTGTGCCGAACCTACTTTTGAAATGGAAGTTACTTGTATTACATCCGATTGGCGAATTGCCAAAGCCTCGATACCTTCCACAAACTGCTTTTCCATCTCTTCAGGTGGCCTTTCGCCCGACTTAATTTCCACGAATATCTTCGGAGAATTTAAGTCTGGAAACAAATCAACTCCCAGTTTATCGTATGAAATATAGCCCAGGAGGAGAACTCCAAGGACTACCATTAAGACAGTTACCGGATAATTGACAGAAAATTGTGTTAATTTCTTCATGTTACTAATTTTCTAAATAGTTACCGATAAGCTTTACAGAATAACTTTTACTTTCGAATTATTGCGTAAAGTCTCAAATCCTTTTATTATTAAACGGTCGTTTTTTGCTAATCCATTTAAAACTTCAATATAATCCTGGTTTTCAATACCTGTGGTAATTTGCCGATCGTCGGCAGAACTGTTCCTCCCAACCACAAATACATACTTTCCACGGCTACCACTTAAAATGATGTCTTTCGGGATTACTATGGTGCTGTCTTTTTGGGCGGTTATTATGTCCGCTTTTACAAACATTCCAGGGCGTAATTTCAAATCAGGGTTATCGATTAGCAGTTTTCCACTAAAAGTTCTTGTTTCGGTACTTATCATTGGGGAAAGTTCGCTTACTATCCCTTTTAAAGTATCTTCAACAATTGTATAATTGGTAATAACCACTTTTTGGCCCAGCTTAATATCAGAGATACTTTTTTCGGGAAGGTTAATATCCATGTAAATTTTATTGTAGGCCATTAAACTTACCATTTTCTGATTTGTTGCCACTCGTGTACCCTCTGTGTAATATGGAAGTTCAACAATTACCCCGGCAAATGGAGTAACAACTTTCATTTTGGCCAAACGTATTTGTGCACTTTCGAAATCGTATTTTGCATTGATAGTTGAAACCTCAGAATTGCGCAATTCGCGCAGTGTAACCCCTCCTTTTTCGTATAACGATTTTTGCTTTTCGTACTCTTGCTCCGAAATTTCCATGTTCAGTTTTTTCGAGTCGATTGCAATTCCATTGATATATTCTGCATCGTCGAAATGGATAATTTCCTGGCCTTTTTTAACCTTGTCGCCCAATTTAAATGGTTTACCGGTAGCAGGGTTCTTTAATAAATGGTAGGCTCCGGTAATTTCCGAATTTAAAGTTGTTTCGTACATCGCCTTAGCAGTTCCGGTTGTATTAATAAACTGTTGAATACTTTGCAGTTTAATATTTTCGATGGAAACAGGCACGGCCAATTCTGTTGATTCGGTTGGTGTTTGATTGTTGCACGATATTGCAAATGCAACAATGGCCAGAAGGATAAGTAATTTTATATTTTTCATCTCTTTATATTTTTCTGTTTAGTTTATTTATTCTGTTCGTTTAAATACAATTCGGCAGGCATAATTTTTTTGCCTTTCTCAAAATCGTAAAGCGTTTGGATTTTAAGGTTTAATAATTCAATTTTATAATTGATCAACGACTGGGCATAAGAAATTTGTTTCGAAGTAAGCTGGGTTTGAAACAGGTTTAAATCCATACTTGTGAGGTCTCCATTTTGATATCTTTCGAGGTTGATTTCGTACGTTAACTGTGCATTTTTTTCGTTTTGCTTTGCTATGTCAATTTGGTTTAACTGGTTTTGTAAATTCCGATATACTTGTCTGATGCTGATAATTATTTGTTTTTTCTCTTCAGAATAATTTAACTGTTGCGACTGGATAGTAGCTTTTTGCGCAGCAATTCTTGCCTTTTTTTCGCCCCAGTCGAAAAGCGGGATATTAAAACTTAATGCAATAGAAGGGCTATTTGTTGGCGTATCAAAAATTTGCCCCAGGTTTTTGTTGTCGCCAGTAACTCCCAGGCGCAAATTCAAAGCACCTTTGAATTCGTTTAACGATTTGGTTTGAATTAAATCGAACTCGCTTGTTTCTACGTTTATTTCGCGTTGACGAAGTTCCATTCGCGAACTTAATCCACTATTAATAGCTGTGTCGAGATTAACGGGTACCGGGTTTGCCGAAACATCAGCTAAAATCATAATGTCTTCGAACAAATCCATCCCGAGGTAAAGTTTTAACTGGTCTTTTGCATTTTCGAATGTAACCCCGCTGTTTTGCAACGACGATTTTGAAGTTGCCAGGTTTAATTCTGCCTGGTACAACTCCTCTTTTGCCGCCAAACCAGCATCAACTTTGTTTACAATTATATCGTAACTTTTCTGTGTGTTTGCCACCTCTTCTTTGGCAATCGACAAATTCATCTGCGCCATGTAAACATTATAAAAGAATTGGGTTACGTTTTTTTCGAGGTTTAAACGTTGAATTGCATAGCTAATATTTGCATTTTCATAACTCAGTTCAAGGGTTTTCAATTGCAATTCAATCCTGTTATAAGTAAAAAGAGGTTGATTTAAGTTTAAATAGAGGTTATTAAAAAACACTTGACTTTTGATTTCGCTTGCACTCGAATTACTACTTTGCCACCCAAACTCGTTGGATAATGAAATTGTTCCATCGGAAAATGCAATGGGTTGAGATACAAGGAAACGGGCATTTGTTTCTAAATTCTCGTTGGTGTACCACTGGGAAACACGATTGTCAAATCGCCTGTTGTTACTATAATTTAACGGTACTACATCAAATGAAAAGTGAGATTTCATTGCTGCCCGTTGAGCTTCCAGATTTTTTTGAAACCGTTCGAGGTTTAATCTTGAAAGTTGTAGATCGGGACTTCCTGTTTCAGCAATTTGTAATGCTTTATCGAGCGTAATCGCCTCTTGTGCTTTTACTCCCGGAATTCCTAAAAGTATTATAAACCCCAAAATTGCTATTTCTCGTATTTGTTTGATTTTTGTAAAATTCATTTCTATCGTATTAATTGTTTTATAGCTCTACTATTTTTACGGCATCTGCAAAAACCATCCTCATCTCCGATTTATTGGAGAGTACAACTAATGCCGTATCCGAAGAAAAATGGAATGCTCCCAAATAATTCCACCCTGCATCTGAATTATTTATTTCAAGTGCTGCTTCTTCTGGTCCATCATCTCCATATATGGTAAAATTATATTTCCCTTTTTCCTCTCTGCGGTCTCTGTGTCCAAAGCTACGCGATTTGTACAAGTAGTAATAAACATCGTAATAGCCTGCTTTTTTTACAGGAACATGCCATTTTGCATAAAGCGATCCGTCTCCTCCTTTTATATAATAACCCGAACGGACATACTCCCCATAAAAGCCTGAATTTGTTACCGCAGTCCAGTTAGCTGGTGGCCTCCAGGAATTCAAGCCCGAATACTTCTGTGTACTTTCATTATCTTTTAGAATCCATTTTTGCAGAATACTTTTATTTTCCCTTTTGGTAACTTCAAATTCCGGATCTTCGTTATCGACAATCGTTTCGTTGGGCAATGCCATTTGTACCGGTGTTTTAGAAATCCTTTCTCCTTCAAAGGGAACTGCTTTCGGATCTTCTACAATTTCGCGAAACATATTCATTATTACCTGCGGAATGTTTTGTGAAGTCATCGTATTAATCATTACCATTCTTGGGTCTGCATCTAAAAGATAGCTTAAATCTTTTGTTTGATGAGGTTCAAGATTTACTAATTTATCAATCATATCACTCGAACCACCTCCCGGACCACCACGCCCACCACGCCTACCACCCATACGGAAAGTAAGTTTTACCAATCCTTCGGTATCCGAAAAATTGGTTGCTTTTAAAGAAACCATCGTTCTCATCATATCGCCCGATTTAACTTTAACCGCCTTGACTGCTGAAAAAAGGTATCCCGGTAATGTTTTTGCCTTGAACCAATCGTCCATTATTGGAATAATGTCAATACCAAATTTGTCATTAATCTTTTTGTCAAACGCTTCGAATGTGAGATTTTTAAATTTATTCTCAGATAATAACTTTTGAAGGAAATCGTCAAATTCTTCCTGCCCGGCCCTTAACTTAATTGTAGAAAACAGAACATCGCCTTTCAATTTTATTACATTATCGATTATCCGCTTCTGATTTACATCTGAAAGAATTTCTTCAAAAGTACTGTCTTGCAGCGTAATATTTGCCCTTTCATCTTCGCTTTCGCCATTCATACTACTCATAAACATCGCCCGCATATCGGTGGCCTGGCTTTTTAGGTATGCTTCAAAAATACGGTTTGTAATGGGCCATTTATCAGATTGGATATTATTCTGAAAATTGTACAATTCTGGAAAAATAAAATATGGATTCGCATATTGAATAGCGGTCATCCCTCCCCGTCCGCCTCTCCAGTCCGAATTTGTTTCTCCTTCAAATGTTCGGAGAAAATCTTCGAACACCCTCATTTCAATATCTTTAGGTGTCATATTATTGTCGCCATGTCTCCCCCAGCGTTTCATGCGTTTTTTTGAGCCTTCCAGATCGGCCTGCCGGATTAAATATCCTTTTTCAGGAATTAAAATTTGCTCGGGCTGGATCATTTCCTGCCTTGAAGTCCAAATACGTTCATAAGTTTTGAACTGTGCAGGAACTTCAATTAGGCTTAGCCTACTTAACGAGTATTCCAAATTATATTTTCTTTGAAAATCTGCAAATCGTTCACTAATTACACTTTTGATGGTATCTTTTATTAAAGGCAATGCATCCTCAGAAATTTCATGCCCCACTAATGTCCACATTCCAAAGTCAATACTGTCGCCTTTAATTAATTTCTGTTCGTATCTTCCAATAGCCAATGAAATCTGTGTTAATGGATGTTCATTTTCGAAAGTAAATTCCCCTGCTGAAATTTCATTTATCTTTCCTTGCGAAATAGCTTTTAACTCTTTACTTGTTTTTACCTTCAAATTGAAATTAATAAACTGCGACTGGTGCCAGCTTACATCTTCAGAACTAAACGTTACACCAACTTGTGGATACCAATTTGCCTCGGAAGTCAACAATAAATAACCTGGAGTAATAAAAGCGTACCTTTTGTCCACATTTATTACAAATTTACCATACTTTTCTTGAATGGTTTTTTCGTCAATATCGAGATAACAAAGAGCTTCGTCTATATTTCCAGCATAAGAAAATTCAACTTCAGAAGTATCTCCGGGTTCAAGGTCCACTTTGCCGGAAACAATGATTAGATGTTTTTCGCGTAAAAAGGGGGTTTCATCTCCATTTAATTTTAAACTGTTGAGTTTTAATCCATCATTCAAACTAAATATTAGTTTTTTAATGGTTTTATTGGTGGTATTTTTTAATTTAATTTTTGAAGTAACTTTAATGGTTTCACCCATGTGTTCCAATTCAATTGATTGGTCAGTAGTGCTTGGGAAGGTTTCTTTTACGTATTTATTATTCAAGTCAACAACTTCAATCCTCAGTTTTTCTTTTTGTTTAAATTGGTTAATGTGATCGTAAGCCAAATATCCGCCAGCTGAAATAAAAGCAATACTAAGTATTAGGGAGATATAAGTCATCGCCTTCGATTGTGGAAGCCTTTTCAGCAAGAAAATTGTTAAAAAGATAAAACCAACACCAAGCGAGAAATAGATTCCACGATGAATTAAAATTGCCTGTAGGTTACCAAAGCCAATAAAGTCGGAGCTTAACATGGGAATGTTAAATGCCATGTAATCGAAAATATAGTAGAATTTGGCTTGTA
>JAKIST010000069.1 GCA_021648495.1 Draconibacterium sp. | reverse complement strand
CCGACTTCTTCGTTACGCTTGTCAGAAAAACAGTCATTTACAAGAGTAAACTCCTTTATTTTATGACTTCGCAAGCCTTGAATTCGGCCTTTCTGAACCAAACACCTACTTTATGGACAGACTCTAAGTAATGGTAACACTGTATTTTAAACGTTACTTCAGTATTTTCAAAAAACCGATCTTTTTGCAAAGAACGGTTTCTCTGATTTGAACTAAAAGACTATTCAAACAGCACTTTAACAATAACCGTTTCGCCTTTGCCTTCGGTACTTGCTTTGCTTTGGATAGTCCACAAATCAGTTAAATTATCACCATCTATTGTACTTCCGCTGTAATCGCCCCAGGCTGCACCATTTGTTGCACCTTTTCCTTCACCCAATTTTATAATTTCGCCCATCTCTCCCGCAGGATCACCGGCATAACGGAATACCATCCGGGGACTAATAAACATTTCCGAATTGGTTTCCTGAAATCCCACCAGCACATCGTTTTTTTTGTTTACGGCAATGGTAGTTTGAATGTAGTTACTTGTTTTGCTGCTAATTAAACCGGTTTGCACAATTGTGCCATCCGTTTTAACCTGATGCCATTGAACTGCAGAACGACCTTCGCAATTTACTGCTTGCGAGAACCACAAATAACCGCTTTGGACAACTAAATTTTTAGGGTTCCTGTCACCCGACGATGTTTTTTGGTCAGTCCCTTTTTGTGGCGATTTTGGCGGATAATCAATGTATTTTAAACCATGAGGTTTAACAGCTACAACTTCTGAAACTGGGGCACCATCTTTATCTTCGGTAATCCGGGTAATCACAAAATTATCTCCTTGTATTTTAAAGAAATAGAGATCGTCGATATTGTCTTGCGTAAAAGCAGGCTGCCCCAGCCTGCCTTTAAAATGGTAAACGGTTGCCGGTTTGCCCGATTTTGCCTCGCTCATTTTCATAATGAAGGTGTTCTCTTCGCCTCCCGGGAAAGTATATCCAATCCATTTTTTGCTGAACCCGATTGCACCACCATCTTTCCCTTTTGACGCTGACACAGGATAGATATTCCATGCACCAAGCGGATTATCGGTTTCGGAAATGGTAACGTTTACGGGTTTTACTTTCAAACTGTCCCAATAAACCCACAAATCGAAGCCAAATATTTTGTTGTGCGGATCGTAAAAAATCTTCGGGTCAATTCCGTTGGCAAAAGTTTTTTGCGAAACGCCATCAATAAAATTCCCCTCTTTATCGTAAATGGTGAGACCCCGGTTTGTACCATGAAAAACATAACCGCCGCCCACGGCAATTTGCGGGTCAACCTGCCGGTTTCCGTCCATTGCCCCATCGAATTGAAGAAAGCCATTTACCATTCTTGGGTTGCCACCTTCCACACGTTGCTTGTAATCAGCTTTTCGAAATTCATTTTTGTGAATGGGTGTAACAACCTCAGTTCTGGAAGGAGATTGTTTTGTGTTTACAATATCAGGAATCTCTTGCCGGCGTTGCGCGTTTGCGACTGTTGAGACTAAAATTAGCAGTGCTAATATGAATGCAAATCTGCGATTATTTGTCATACTATTATTTTTTTCGTTTGATTATTTTTTATTTGAATGTATAGGGAACAGGTTGAACATGCTCGTTTTGCATAATTGTTTCAATCTGTTTTACAATTTCGGGAAACCCTTTTGCCACATTGTTTTTTTCCTGAATATCGTTTCCCAAATTGTAAAGTTCTATATCGCCAACTCTCCCTTTGCTGTTTTTTCGAATGCCTTTCCACTCTCCCATCCGTACTGCCTGGTTTTTTCCCAGCTCCCAGTAGAGGGCATTGTGTTCCTGTTGCCCTGCATCGTTCAGGAGCGTTGGCAACATGGAAATACCATCGAGTCCTTGCGGGGTTTTTATCTCGGCCAGCTCACAAAATGTGGGGAATATATCCCAAAAAGCCGCAATGTGGTCAGAGACTGCTCCCGGCTGGATTTTCCCCGGCCATTCAACAATCATTGGAATTCTAACACCTCCATCGTCGAGCGAGCCTTTAATCTCCTTTAGCCCGCTGCCGAGCATCCCGGCACTTTCGAACCAGGGCGAATCGGCTCCGCCATTAAAAGTGGGGCCATTATCGGAGGTAAATACAATCAACGTGTTATCGTAAATTCCCAGCTCTTTGAGTTTGGAAACCAGTTTCCCGATATTCTCGTCGAGGTACGAAATCATGGCGGCATAAGTAGCGTGAGGATATCTTGCGGGGTAGTAGCCTTTGCTTCCTGTGTAAGGTTTTTCGTCGCCAAATTTTTTAACATAGTAATCGACCCAGTGTTTCGGTGCTTGCAAAGCAACGTGCGGAATGGGGCTTGCCCAATAAAAGAAAAAAGAAGTGTCTTTGTTTTGCGTTACAAAATTTTCAATTTCCTGATACATTATATCCGGTGCGTACTCTTTTTGAGTATAGCGTTCATAGCTTTTTTCATCATAAACATCGGCATCGGCAGGAAGTTTTTCAGATAGGGGTATCACTTCATTTTCCAAATAAATCCTTTGGTCGTTTTTATACAAAAACGGGGGGAAATAGGTGTGCGCTACCCGCTGGCAATTGTACCCGATAAAAAAGTCGAACCCTTTTTGCAGCGGAGTACTTGAAGTGTTGGGAGCTCCCAGCCCCCACTTGCCCGACATGCCTGTTTTGTAGCGCGCTTCCTTCAAAAGTGTTGCAATTGTAACCGTGCTCTCCCGCATTGGCGGCTGTCCTTCGAGGGTCGAGTCTTTCAGCATCGCTTCCAGGCTCCAAACATCGCCGCGTGAACCCCAGGGATTATTGTTCCTTACATCGGAATGGCCGGAATGTTTCCCGGTAAGCAAAACACAGCGCGAGGGTGCACAAACGGCAGAACCCGAATAGTACTGGGTAAAGCGCATCCCCTCTTTTGCCAGTTGGTCGATGTTTGGCGTCTCAATTTTCTTGCTGCCGTAACACCCAATATCGGCATAGCCCATATCGTCGGCCAGAATGAAAATAATGTTCGGTTTATCAATTTGTTTTTGTTCCGTTTTTTTTGTTTGACATGAAACAGTAGAAACTGATATCAATACTATCAAACACAAAATCTTGAAATTATTAGTCATTTTACCTGCTATTATTTTTACAATTTATCCCCCAACTCCTTCATCCTGAACCTCTTTGATTTAGCAGTTACATGTTCTTTTGCCATAATCTCTTCCATCTGTTTTACAATTTTGGGATACCCGGCAGCAACATCATTTAGTTCCTGGATATCTTCATCTAAATTGTAAAGTTCAATGGTCATATTCCCCTTTATAATATTTTTGCGCATGGCTTTCCATTTTCCCATACGTACTGCTTGCTGTCCTCCGTACGAAGGAAATTCCCAATACAAATGGTCGTGAGCATCTTGTTTCTCTCCAATTAATGCCGGCAAGAAACTAATCCCATCTGTATCACCCGGTGCATCAACGCCGGCAATTTCACACAGTGTTGGCATTACATCCCAAAATGCTGAAATGTGGGTTGAAACGGTTCCGGGTTTAATGTGTCCCGGCCACGATGCAACCATCGGCGCACGTATTCCTCCTTCATTTACAAACCCTTTTCCCCAGCCATATTCACTTTTAAACGGGCCGCCACTGTCAAACCATGGCGAATCAGTTCCACCATTATAAGTTGCTCCGTTATCCGAAGTAAAGACAATTAAAGTATTCTCATAAATGCCCAAATCTTTTAGTTGTTGAACCAATTTGCCTACATTTTCGTCGAGGTACGAAATCATTGCAGCATAGGTAGCATGCGGATATCGAGCAGGAAAATATCCGCTGTTCCCCAAATAAGGTTCTTCACCGCCAAACTTTTTCACGTAATAATCTACCCATCTTTTTGGGGCCTGCAGTGGTACGTGTGGAATTGGACTTGCCCAATAGACAAAAAATGGATTGTGGTTATTTTCTTTTACGAAGCCGGTCAATTCATCAAACATTACTTTGCTCGAATAATTTTGAAGGTTGTATTTTTTGTAACTATCTAAATCGTACGGGTCGGCACCTTTATCCAATTTAGTATTTGGGGCAACCGTGTCGTTTCCAAGATAAAGCCGGGCTTCGTTTTTATACAAATGAACCGGGAAATAAGTATGTGCCTGACGTTGGCAGTTGTAACCCACAAAAAAGTCGAACCCCATTTTTGTTGGGATGCTGTTTGTTTGCGGAGCACCTAAACCCCATTTCCCAAACATAGCCGTTTTATACCCTGCATTTTGCATTTTATTGGCAATGGTTTGTGTTCCTTCCGCCATGGGCCGTTGTCCTTCGAGCGTTGAATCAGCCTCCATTGCCCTGTAATTCCAAACATCGCCACGTTCTGTCCACTCGTCGTTTCCGCGGACCTGTGCATGTCCCATGTGTTTACCTGTTAACAACACACAGCGCGAAGGTGCACAAACTGGTGCGCCACAATAGTGTTGCGTAAACTTTATTCCATTTTCGGCTAATTTATCAATGTTGGGCGTTTCAATCAATTGTTGTCCAAAACAGCCCAAATCGCCATAACCCAGATCGTCTGCTAAAATGTAAATGACATTTGGTTTTTGCCCTCCTTTAACTTGCAATTCTTTTTTGGAAGTACATCCTGTATTACCTAACATTAATCCGATTGCCATTAACAGGATAAATAGTCTTTGCAAGAAAATACCAAATACTGCGTTACTCTCGTTTTTGAAACAGTCATTTACAAGAAGTAAATTCCTTGGTTTCAAAAACTTCGAAAGCCTTGTCTTTGACGCTTTCTTATCAAAGCCGTGAAAATAGGTAGTTTTCTTGCTGGCACTAAATAAGTTCTTTAATAAATTCATGGTTTCTATTTTTTGGTTTAAGCCTTTTTATTAGAAGCAAATAATTTTCTCAGTTTTAATTTCGTTTCTTAAATGAACCCTGGCAATGTATATTCCACTTTTCAATGAAATTGTATTTAGTCCCCTGTTCAATTTATAATTACGAATTAATCTTCCATTTAAATCGTAAATTTTTACACTCGCATAATTTTCATCTAAAATATCAATTTTCACGTTTGTTTTTCCAGAATAAAATTTTACTTTTTTTATTTTTTGAAAATCAATAATTCCGGTTTCCAAACTATAAATTCCTAAAATATCTTCGGCGGTTAAACATTTACTATAAATTCGTACATCGTCCAAGTCCCCAACCCAATAATAGTTGGCATATTGTACTGAACCGATTCGTACATTATTTTCTGTATTATCTGTATTAATGGAAACCTGTTCAGACCTGTACGAAGCTTCAGTGTCAGATTGATTTGTATCTAATATGCCGTCAATATAAATTTTTACATCTTGTAATTTATCCCCATCAGCAGGGTTATACGTTACTGCTACATGATGCCAGTTATTATCGTTCAATTCGCCTTTTATTGATCTCACACTGCACGAACCTGCTTCGATGCGGACTGTACCATCATTTTGCAGCATAACATTAAACATTTGTCCTTCTAAATTTCTTCCCCATGATATAATTGTTTTTCGAGTTGGATTTCCAGGGCTGGTTTTAAACCACGCAGTTACCGTTCGAGTTCCATTTCCTGTTATTCCTTTGTAACCATTGGCTAAATATTTTGTATTACTGTTAGGTGCTTTATACGCATTGCTTATGTTGGCATTTTTATCCATTACATACGTTGGTGTATAATTACCGATAATGGTTAAATCTCTTTGATAGGAAGATTCATCATCCAAATTATTGTTGAATTCGTAATGAACCTGCAAATCGCCATCGCCAGTGTTTTCGACAACAGATACATAATCTGTCCATGTATTAGTATCAACTCCTTCTGCATTAGTGACTTTAAGTGTGACATTATAGTTCCCCAATGTGTTGTATGTTACAACAGGATTTTGCTCATTGCTTATTGAAGGCTCCCCTCCTTCGAAAGTCCATTCCCAGGATGCCGGAAGCTTTTCAGATGCATCGGAAAAGCTAATAATCCCACCCCTAAAAACTAATGTTTTGTTCGCACTGATTTGAGCCACCGGTATTGATAATGCATTTACTACAATATTAATACTTTTGGTTGCTACACCGCTACTGTTTGCCACCTCGAGCGTAACTTTATAAGTTCCGGGTTCACGAAAAGTTACAGAGGGATTTAATTCGTAACTAACAGCAGGAACCCCACCTTCAATTTTCCAGTTAAATGAGCCAACGGGATTTTCAGAGGACTTATTAGTGAAGTTAATTTTCTCGGTAACATAAACTGGAGTTCTGTCCACTGTGAAATCGGCAATTGGTTTTTCAACTGTTGAACCATATAGTTGTGAACGCCAAAAACCTCGTCCATCAGTTGAAATAGTGATAAAACTTTCGTCACGATTTTCGCCATAGTAAATGTCCATTCCCGATACTCGAATTGCAGGAAGGTTCAGTGAATAATCCAACCAGTCTGTCATTGTTGAATCCTTGTAAAAAACGCCAATATCTGTACCAACGTAAATCCCCTCGTTAGAACTGTTGTCATAAATCATTTCTAATAAAGCAACTTCAGGCAAATTATCCGAAATATTTATCCATGAATTTCCTTTATCTGATGATTTATATATTTGACTTCCCAAAAGAATATAAACCACATTACTATTTGATAAGGTAGTTGCTATGTCATTAACAGAGCCAGAACCAGGGAGATTAGAAGTAAGATTTATAAAAACAGGAGAAGGTGCGTTGGTATTATCGCTCCTGTAAAAAGCTGAGCCCCTGGCAACATACAGTACATCGTGGTTGGCAGTACATTGCTCAATCTTTTGAATTTTTTTACTTCCTCCAAATGATGATATTTGACTCCAGTTAACAGAAGAAGCTCTGGCATTAATGGTGCGTTCTACTTCGAGTAAACCAACAAACAAAATATTGGGATCACCTTTATGCAGTGTTCCTGTTCCAGTATAATTTCCTTTGTCAGCATCTGAAGCATTTATTCTTGAAAAGTTAAATCCGCCATTGGTTGACCGGCTGATTTTTCCATATTTTATATGGTAAACATAATTTTCATCGGTTGGGTCGATAATGCAAGTTGCTTCATCGCCTCCCCACGGTGTAACCCATTCGCCATTGTAATTCAATTTTATGCCACAATGCATTGTTCCACCTGCAACATTTGATTTTACCGTTTGACTCTGGGTACATTCATAAACTTCGGCAATGGGTAAACCATCCGTAATCATCTGAAATTTATTTTCATCATTCAAATAATAAACACCACCATCATTTACAGCAAAAATTTGGTAATCGTGGGGTGAGAATGCCCAGTTAAGCTGGTCGAGGTGAAGGTTGTCCCCCTCGGATGTAATTCCTTCGTAAAAATGGGTCCAGGTTTTCCCTTTATCTGTCGATTTCCATGATTTTACACCACCGGCATAAACAATATTGGCATCAATCGGATCGGCACAAACAAAAAGATTATAGTTTGGCTGTCCTCTCGAAATAGTTCCATCACTATTATAACCTGAAATGCAAGGGGTATGTCCAGACTGTTTAGTAAAATTTAGGCCCGCATCTTCCGAAAGATAAAAACCTTCAAAAGAATCTTCGCCCAGATGGTCGCGTAAATTTATTACATAAACGTAGTTGGGTTGTGCGGGAGAAACTGCTACTCCCATAAAACAACCCTGTCCAAAAGTTGAATTTTTTGTCCATGTTAAACCGCCATCTGCCGAGCGGTAAAATTCGCCGGGTGTACCGTTTGTACCAGCATAAAGTATTTCTGGATTGGTAGGGTGTGAATCGAGATCTGTTACTTTAGAAGCACTTTGTACAAGAGTCCAGGTAGTTCCACCATCCGTTGATCGACGGATACCATTTTCACATCCTGCAATTATCGTATTTTGTTCATTCGTTTTTATGAGCAAAGCATTTGTTTTATCTGTCACCACAGTATTGTTCCAGTTTACTCCTCCATCCGTTGATTTGTAAACTCCCAAATCGGTTCCAATAAAAATAATGTCAGGATTTGCATTGCCGACTTCACAAACGAGAACTTGCTCGGTAAGTCCATCCGTTAAAGGAGCCCAGGTAGTTCCATAATCCGATGTTTTAAACAATCCTCCTTTAAAAGTAGAAACATAAAAAGTGTTCTTGTCCGTTGGATGAAATTCAATGTCCTTTACCCTACCACCATCGCGCTTTTTACCATTTCGTGGACCAACACTTACAGGCCCGTAATTGAACCACTTACCTTGTTGATCACCAGCAGATTTCAACCGTAGTTTTTGAAATTCGCTGCTAACTTGCGCTGCCGAAATTACATTGCCAAACTGGTCTAACCTTTTTGAATTGATGGCATACCACTGTTCAAACTGTTTGCTGCGATCGCCCTTAAAATGTTCGTGTGTTTCCCAATAGCTATCGAAAGCTTCGTGAGCTTTTCCCATCTCTATTGTGGGTTGTTCCATCATTTCAATCCAAACCGGGTAATCATTTTGAATATTTGGATTTTCCAAAGGATGATTGCAACCAACAAAAAAAAACGCAGCGATGAGAGAAACTGCTTGAGCGCGCATTTTCATTTTTTTTTGAATAAATGTTTTGAATGAAATAAAAAAGGACAGCAGTAAAAACCACTGCCCATTTTTAAATTAACCAAATCTATGAAGAAATCGTTTTTTTTCAATTTGAGTAATATCTTCAATATTAATTATCCCAACCCGGATTCTGAACTATACTAGGATTGAGGACAATTTCGTTCGACGGAATTGGATCCAGGTAATAATACTCGGGCACACCCGGAGGAGTCCCAAATATTTGCACATAACCTTCACTTCCCCCACCTACAACTTTAATTTTATTTTTATAGTCCTTTCGAACAATCCAGCGTCCTACCTTCTCTTTTGCACCATATTCCACCAATTTGCCCCAACGTTTAATATCTAAAGCGCGACCAAAACCTTCGCCAAAATACTCTACAAAACGTTCTCTTCTGATTTCCCACATTTCTGCATCAACATCGGCATCGCGTGTTGGATCGTCGGGAATATTGTTGAGATTTAAATGTGCAACGGCCCCGCGGTCTCTCAGTTTATTGATGGTGGCATCGGCAACGCCCTGATCAAACTGTCCCAGTTCTTTCATAACCTCAGCATAATTTAAGAGAACTTCTCCCATTCGGAAAAGAGGACAATCGGTAAAATCCTGGCTTTGCAGCATGCTATATGTATTGTAATATTTATGGAAAGCATAGCCCGAGTAGGTTACATTAAAGCCTGCTCCTCCATTAAATTTCCGGAAGTGCGGAGAAACACGGACAATCAACCCCCTCCAGTTCATGGTTGGGAGGCGTTTCTGTTTTTCGTTGGGATATAAAGACACCATCAGATCAATGTATTCCCTGGTTTTTGGATCCGAATCAAATTTCCATGTCAACTGGTTTTTACCATCAGTATCCACTTTAAACGGCGGAACAATATTTACATACATCCGGCGATCCCTGTTCCTGAATTCGTCGTAAGGATCTTTTTCGCCATCGAACAGCGGGCTGGTATGAATGGTTTGCCCATCGGCACACAAGAACATATCGGCACCTTTTTTAGTGATGTCTTCGCTACCAATCGAAGAGCGGTTGTAGTGCGCATAATTTCCTCTCAGTATTCCAAATTCGTATGCTTTGTAGAGGATAATACCATCGACACCTGCCAAGCTTTCCGAGTTAAATACAGCATCGTAATCTGCGTTTAAAGTCGGGAATTCTGCCATTAAAGCTTCGCTGGCTGCTTTGCTGGCTGCAAAAAATTTGGCTTCGCCCCCAAGGTTGTGGTATTTGCGCCAGGTGCCTTCAACCAAACCAAACCTTGAAATTAAAGCACGAACAACGTTTGTATTAATTGTATTCGGACCATTTCCGTCAGGGTTAATTTTCGCTTCTGCATCTTTTAAATCCTGAAGGATAAAGTCTGCCATTTCGTCGCGTGTAGCTCTTGCTTTGTATAATTCGGTTGTATCCTGGTCGGTAACTCCTCCTTTAATAAGAGGAGTTGGTCCATAAGTTTTCAATAAAAAGAAATACTGATAAGCTCTAAAGAATTTCCCTACACCTTCCCAGTGTGATTTTTCTTCATCAGTCAACTGACTTTCTGCAATATTATCGAGCATTAAATGAATATCACGAATTTTAGCATACCCATTATTATATGTACTGCTTGATGCAGGAACCGTTTTGTTTTGCCAAAAGATATTATGACCTCTTGAACCACTGTTGTTTACCATTAAATCGCTCTGCATCTCCTGAAGATAATCTATTCTTTCGTTGGAACGATAGCCTGGTAATGACTCATATAACTTCCATGCATAAGTCTGAAAATTGGCGTTGGTAGTAAAGGTTGTTGCCTCAACCAACTGATCTTTTGGGTATCTGGTTAAAAAGTCTTCGCCCTGGCAGCTTACCAAAAAGAACAGCAATAAGCTATATATTAAATATTTTGTTTTCATAATAATTATTTTTTCAGATTAGAATGTTAGATTTAAACCTAATGAATAACCTCTCATATACGGATAAGTTGCACCGCCGCCTTTATTTCTTAGTTCAGTATTTATACCGTCTGGCCAACTGTTAAAGTCGGCAACATTTTCAACAGCTACGTAAAACCTTAATTTATCGATGTTTACTTTTTTCAATAAATCAACTGGCAAAGTATAGCCTAAAGTAATATTCTGTATACGCATGTATGCACCATTTAACATATACTTTGTTTGAGTTTGACGACTGTAGCCATAATTAACTCCTCCCAACGGGTAGTTCCGAGGGAAATATGCTTCTGTTCTGTCCGGCATCCAATAATCTAACTGTCCGACGTACATTACTCCAAATTCGTAGGTGTATGGGAAACGGATTGAGTTATTTACATAGATGTCTCTTTTACCAACACCGTTCAATACCAAACCGAAATCGAATCCTTTGTAATCAGCATTTACAAATAAACCGTATTGATAGCGTCTGTTGTTGTTTCCAATAATTTTTCTATCACCTGGACCTGTTCCCGGAATCACCTCTCCGGTTTCAGGATCTATATCTGCCTTAATTGTATTATTCCCTGTGAAGATTTCTCCATCACCATTTAAGTCGGCGTATCTTGTATCTCCCGGGTTAACCGTTCTTCCTCTTGGTACAGGTATTCCCTCTATTAATGTACCATTCATCAGGTCTTCATTTAACGAGCCGGGGACAAAATCCTCAACAGCATATACTCCCTCTGATACATAACCCCAAATTTCACCAATTTCTCTGCCTACATAATTTCTACCAATAATTCCGGTTTCACTTTCAAATTTTGTGATTTTTGATTTATTATCGTACAAGGTTGCTCCTATATTATAGGAGAAGTCGCCAATTTTATCGTTCCAGCTCAATTCAAATTCCCAACCGGTAGTTTTCAGGTCGGCCGAATTTTGGTCGGGAGCACTTGTTCCTAACAGAGCAGGCAAATCAACACCCGACTCTAACATTCCCAAAGTTTCTCTTTTGTAAATATCGAAAGAAGAAGAGAGTCGGTTTTTTAACATTTTAATATCGATACCAAAATTAGTTGTTCGTACTGTTTCCCAGGTAAATCCGGCACTTACCAAATCGGGAGAACGTAAACTTGAGTATTTCTGCAGTGCGTTTTCGTTTAACCATCTGGCTTCATAAAGTGGCATTCCCGGAACATACGGATAGTACCCGCTTGTACGCTGATTACCTACTTCACCCCACGATCCTCTTACTTTTAATTGGCTAATTAACTCTACATCCTGCATAAAACTTTCTCTGGCAATATTCCATCCACCCGATACTGACGGGAAAAATCCCCATCGGTCTTCTACAGCAAATCGTGATGAACCATCGTAACGTGCATTTAACTCAAGGAAATATTTCTCCTGGTAGTTATAATTTAAACGACCAAAATATCCCATAACTGCCCACTCATAAAATGAATCGTCAGCTTCAATAATTCCGGTTGCAGTTCCTAATGCAGGAAGATTTACATCGACCAAATTATAACGGCGTGCCCTAAAATATTCATAACCTTGCTCTTCACGGTTAAAACCTCCGAGAAGTGTGAAATTATGATTATTGAAACTCTTATTATATTTGGCATATAAGTTAAGTCCTTTATAAATAGTTTTTGAATTTGATTTCTGGTGATATGTACGGGCAGGGTCAACTGCATTTAAAACAAAACGCTCAGGATTTACTGTTAGTACCTGATTGTCTCCTGTTACGTTGTCAGAATTTAGTTTAGAGAAAGTGTATTCAGCAGTTAGCATCAAATCTTTAATTGGAGCGTATTCTGCTTTTCCAAATAACCTGATTTTATCTTGCCAGCGCTGAGGAATTACCTTGATTTTTTCTGCCATGGCAGGAGAATCGTAAGGTACTAATGTACCATCTTCAAATTCATGATTTTGGTTTGTTCCATCTGTACCAGGAACACCATACTGATCTATAACAGATGTACCGTCATGTAATTCTAAATTATCATCTCCATTACTGCCAGCTACGTTGTTTCCTCCAGCATCAAATTGATTAGGAGAAAAGCCGTAAGCATCAAAGAAGCCAGTTGAAGAAGCATTAGAAGCGATAATGTAAAATCCACCTGCAGGTATTGTACCTGTTAAATTTAATGTTTGAGAAATTGTACTGCTAGCATTTGTGTATTTATCAATTCTCCAAGTAGATAAATCAACTGCTGTAGCACCTGCATTATACAATTCAATGTATCTCGCACTTGCGTTATCATTTGGGTCTGCAAGTTCTGTAATAAAAACCTGCCCAAAAGACAAAGATGTTACCATAAAGGCAACTAATAAAAAGTAAATGTTTTTCATAACTATGTTGTATTTAAAAATTAGTAAATCAAAGCACAAAGATATAAAAATAAAAATAAGTGAAACCCTTTAAAACTAAAAAGTTAAGAACAGAAATAACCTTTTGAAAATCAGCTAACCTTAAAACCAATAACTTTTATACTATCTTTGAAAGATATTTACAATAAAAGCACTTATGGATAACTCGCAAATTAAAATTTTATTGGTAGATGATGATCCTGATATTTTAGAGATTATAGAATATAATTTACAAACCGAAAAATATCAAGTTTTTACTGCAACAAACGGAAAAAAAGCAATAGCCGTTGCTGTAAAGGAAATACCACATCTTATAATTTTAGACGTAATGATGCCCGTTATGGATGGAATAGAAGCTTGCGAACATTTGCGAAATTTACCGCAATTAGACCACACAATAATAACGTTTTTAACCGCAAGAGCAGAAGACTACTCACAAGTAGCGGGTTTTAATGCCGGTGCAGATGATTATATTGCAAAACCAATACGTCCAAAAGTACTATTAAGCAAAATAAAAGCACTATTAAGACGCTTAGAAACCAAAAAAAACAATGAAAAAAAACTTATTTTTTCCGGCCCCCCAATGTTGCTTTACAAGATTACCAAAATCCCTTGGCGTTGTAGGCGGATATTGGTTAAGCAGATCCTTTGTACATTCCTTTAAATGCGTATGATTTCTTCCATTACAGATAGTTCTCAACTGTTGCAGTCTGTCATTATGCCAGTCCAACACATTGGCATGGGCAACCTGATCAATGTCAAAACCATCAGCTCCCACGAATCGTTTATCCAGTTTGCCTATGTTGTGGAGAAACCCAAGCGCCTCGCAGGCCAACAGAGAGGGCTGGTTATCTTGAAGTGTCTGCAAATTCATCATGAGCCCTCCTTCAGTTGTTGTTGCAACGCTGACAAATTCTGAAATTCAGTTAAGGATGAGTTGGTCATGACTCTATTGGCAGGTCGGTCATCATCCGGTTGTTTATTCTCCTTTTTTCCGCTTTTTGCGGCAAGGGCAGCGCCAAGGGCTGCTAGGCCGCCGACCTTTAACCGTCCTTTTTCGTCTTTGACTGTTTTGGGTTTCTCCATTATTTTTTTTGTCCTTGTGGAACCAGTGACTATCTGGGCTCGGCCAAATCCTTCCGCAGTTTTGGCGCCAAATCCCTGGCTGGTAAAAACAGTTTCAACAAGTCGGCCGATCAATTGCCGGTCTGCGACAAGCTGGTCCGGCGCAATATTTTTTTTTGCCTGATAGAGCAACACAAAACGGCTTTCACTGCCGGGCGGTGCGGTTTCAAAATAAATAGGGTTCATTCCGGCTTTTGTTTTCCGGTCATGGGGGTTGATCACGTACAATTCGATTTTGTCAAAGAAACTTGGGAAGAATCGCAGGCCCCCGTCATTGCCACCCTCTTCTGCATCATCCGGGGCTTTGCCCAAACAACGATCCAT
>JAKIST010000068.1 GCA_021648495.1 Draconibacterium sp. | reverse complement strand
TGTTTGGAATAGAAAGTTCGAATTCGAGGCTTGCGAAGTCAGAAAATAAAGGAGTTTACTCTTGTAAATGACTGTTTTTCTAACAAGCATAACGAAGAAGTCGGACTTTATAGACGGACACTATTTAGTGCGTCACATCAAATATCATTGACAAATTAATATTGATTGAGATGAAGAGAAAAGCCAAAAAACAATCGAAAAAGCCGGAAGGCAATAAAAGGGGAGTTGTTTTTCAAGTTACTGTAAATGCACTTCTTCTGGAATTTTTAATAAAGCAGATGCCAAATAGAAGCCGCAGTAAAATTAAACTCTTGTTGGGCAATAAACAGGTTTTGGTTGATGGGCAGGCAATATCGCAATTTAACCACCCACTTGTTCCCGGGCAAGAAGTTGAAATTAGTAGGGAAAGAGTTCAGCCGGACAAAAAGTCGCGCGATTTTACAATTGTATTTGAGGATGACGATCTGATAGTTATCGAAAAACTAGCTGGCTTACTTTCTATCGCCACCGAAAAAGAAAAACGAGCTACCGCTTATAGTTTGTTGAGCGACCACGTAAAGAAACAGAGTATTGATAATAAAATATTCGTTGTTCACCGTCTCGACCGCGAAACTTCTGGCTTAATGTTGTTCGCAAAAAGCGAAAAAGTAAAACGACTTATTCAGGATTCGTGGAACGATACAATTATTGAAAGAAGCTACATTGCTGTAGTTGAAGGAGCCGTTGAAAAACAGGAAGGTATAATTACCTCGTATTTGGTTGAAGGAAAAACTTTTAAGGTGCACTCGTCGCAGAATCCCAAAAGTGGTAAAAAGGCAGTTACTAATTTTAAAACAATAAAAAAGAACAAAGGTTATTCTTTGTTGAAAGTGAATTTGGAGACGGGGCGAAAAAACCAAATTCGCGTACACATGCAAGATGTTGGACATAGTATTGTGGGCGACAAAAAATATGGAGCCGTTGGCAATCCATTAAAACGATTGGGACTTCATGCACAGCAGATTTCGTTTATTCATCCTACTTCTGGAGAAAAGATGGATTTTGAAACGAAGATACCAAGTGTATTTTTAAGGTTGTTTTAAATTTTGCTTTGAGGGAAAAGTGGTGTTGAAATTTATACTCCTGTGTCAAGTCAAGACTCAAGATTCGGGTACGTCATTCCCCGCAAAGCGATCCTCCATAGGAGTCCTATGGACCCTCTGGAGAATTCGTTTCGGAATCTTTCGCTACAGAGAGGGAAGCTGAAATAAATTCTTCCATAGGAATCGCTTCGCGGGGCATGACGTTTTAACTATCATTGTCTATTGGAACGTCACCCTGAACTTGTTTCAGGGTCTTTAAAATAGTCGCTGACAATCAGCATTATACACAAATCTGTCATTGGTAGGAGTCCACCCCAAAAAAATTTTAGGCATAATGAGAGAATGACAGTACCGGGAGTCGGACTTTTCCCAAAGAGGGATGCCTATGGCGCAAATCCGACATATTTTCTTCGACTTGGGAAAGTCGAAGTCCTGGGGAAATCTGTCATTGGCGGTGGCCACCCAATTTTCATTGGGCATAATGAGTAGATGACAGCAAAACGGATCTGTCATTGGCAGTTTGTTTCGAAATCTGTTGCTTGAATTGAGATGGTGAAATATCCCGAAATTTAGTTTCAGTATTATGGTTTGATATTCCAGAAGAGAATCGCAAAAAGTATTACTTCATCGCTTTTTCCTGCTTATAAAATTTGTAATATTCGATAATTGAAGCACGTACTTGGTACTCGGTTGAAGTGTAAGGCAGCACATTTTGGGCATTGAACCAAATCATAAAAGTATCGGTTTCCATTTCGTTTAAACCGGTCAACATCATCACTTTCTCTTTGTTGTAATTTTTCGAATGCATTTCCCAGTTTTTTTCCAATGCCATCGCATCGCGAACTTTCCGTTTCCGTTTCTCCTTTTTACTTAAATAATATTGCCAGTACGAAATTGGATTAAAAAATGCGGCCAAAAGTGGTGGGGCCTCATTAAAAGCATCGCCCCGTAATTTGGGATCAAGATTTATCGGTTTGCCGGTTTCGAGCCCTAAATCAACCCGCTGTTTTTCGCCTTTTACTTCAACTTCTCCAACGGCATAATTCATTGGTTTCATTTTAAAAATAAACACATCGTATTCGTTGTAGTTGCGCGGAACTTTTAATACCGCTTTTTCGTATCCAACCGATGAAATTTCTAAACTGTCGATGTTAAGCATTTCAAGGAAAAAAAAACCTTCAATATTTGTTATTGTTCCGCTGTGGGTCCGGTTATTTATAACATTTGCATAAGGTACGGCCGAACTGTCGGCAGCACTAATAATTTGTACCCTAAATTTAATTAGCATCGGGTCAACATCTTCGAAATCTACCTGTGCGAATGCCAGGTACCCACTTAAAATAAAAATCGAAAAAAGTATAATTTTATTCAGTCTCATAAATTTTTGCAACGGAACACAAAATTATGTAAAAGATTTGTTTGAACGGAGATATAACACATTTTAACTGAATATTTAACCAATTTTAAGGGTGGCTTGATTGTTATTCACGGGGTGGCTCCAAGTCACCCCGTGAATAATGTAGCATTTATTTCATCGAAGCGATCCTACCTTCTAAAACTTTAATTTTATTTTCGGCATCGGTTTGTTTTGCTTTTTCTTTGGTAATAACTGCCTCCGGCGCATTGTTGACAAACCTTTCGTTGCTCAATTTATTTACTACTGAATTTAGAAATCCTTTGCTATATTTCAACTCTTTTTCCAGCTTTTTCAACTCTTCTTCCACATCAATAAAACCATCTAAAGAAACATAGAAATTGGCTGATTTTACACGGAAAGAAGCTGCGCCTTTTACCTCTTCTTTAACCAAATCGAGGTTCGAGAGATTTCCCAATTTTATTAAAATACTATTGAATGTAATATCGAAACCTTTGTCTCCCGTTTGAACTGAAAACTCAATAGCATCTTTAAAAGCTATATTTTTCTCTTTTCTGATTTTACGAATTCCCGAAACGGCCTCTTTTACATCTTCAAAAGTGGCTAACAATTCCAAGTCGTACTTTTTAACTTTTGGAAGTTGGCTGATCATAATACTTTCACCTGCTTTTCTATCCGAAAGCAATTGCCAGATTTCTTCGGTAATAAAAGGCATAAACGGGTGCATCAAACGCAACATCTGGTCGAACAAATCAACTACTTCGCTGTATGTTTTAGCATCAATGGGTTTCTGGTAAGGTGGTTTTACCATCTCTAATAACCATCCCGAAAATTCATCGCGCACCGTTGTGTAAACCGTCATTAATGCTTCCGAAATACGAAAATGATCGAACTGAGAATCCAATGTTTCAACTACTTCGCTAAGTTTATTCTGAAACCACTCTATTGCCAGTTTTGAATGTTCGGGTTGCTCAATTTCAGAAGAAACTTCCCAGTTTTTTACCAGTCGGAAAGCATTCCAAATTTTAGTTGAAAAACCTGCTCCCTGCTGAGGCATTCCATCATCGTAAAGCAAATCACCTCCTGCGGGAGAACAAAGTAACATTCCAACGCGCACACCGTCGGCACCGTATTTTGTAATTAAATCGAGCGGATCGGGCGAATTTCCCAGCGACTTCGACATTTTGCGGTGCTGTTCATCGCGAACCATTCCTGTAAAATATACATTTTTGAAGGGGGGCTCATCTCGGAATTCGTATCCTGAAATAATCATACGGGCCACCCAAAAGAAAATAATATCGGGTGCAGTTACTAAATCCGACGATGGATAATAATAATTTATCTCCGCATTGTCCGGCTCACGAATTCCGTCGAAAACCGAGATTGGCCACAACCAGCTCGAAAACCAGGTGTCGAGTGCATCTTCGTCCTGTGTTAAATCGTCCGAAGACAACGGGGCATGCCCCGTTGCTGCTTGCGCTTGCGCAAGCACGAGTGCTTGCTCTTTCGTTTCGGCACACACAAAAGTTCCATCTGGCAAATAATAAACCGGTATTTGATGACCCCACCACAATTGGCGACTAATACACCAATCTTTGATGTTGCCCATCCAGTGACGGTATATATTTTTAAACTTTGCCGGATGAAACTGAATGTTGTCGTTCATCACATTTTCCAACGCAGGTTTTACAAGCTCCTCCATTTTCAAAAACCACTGTGCCGAAAGTTTTGGCTCGATAATTACATCGGTACGTTCAGAAAATCCTACTTTGTTGGTGTAGTCTTCAATTTTTGCAAGGTTGCCGGCTTTTTCCAGTTCCTCAACAATTTTATCACGAACATCAAAACGATCTTCACCAATATGAATTTCAGCTTTTTCGCTCAATGTTCCGTCATCGTTAAAAATATCAATCGACGACAAATTGTGCCGCATCCCAATTTCGTAATCGTTAATATCGTGTGCCGGCGTAATTTTCAGGCAGCCCGTTCCAAATTCCATATAAACATAATCGTCTTCTATAAGTGGGATTGAACGGTTAATCAGCGGCACAAAAACACGTTTCCCTTTCAGATGCGTAAAACGCTCGTCGTTCGGATTTACACAAACTGCCGTGTCTCCCAAAATAGTTTCCGGCCGAGTGGTGGCAATTGTTACAAATTCAGCCCCCTCCAGCTCCCCCAGAGGGGGAGAGTTAAGAACGTCCTGAATGGATTGCAAAACTGTGTCAATGCTTGCTAATATTTCTTCATTTGTAAATCGAATAACTTTATAACCTAATTCATTTAGAATGTCGGTTTTAAGTTTATCCAATTCCTGAATTTCAGGTTTATTGTAATATCCTCCATCAACCTCAACTACAAGTTTTTTTGAAAGACAAACAAAATCTACAATAATATTATTTATAATATGTTGCCTTCGAAATTTCTCTCCTAAATTATTTGCACGTACCATTTCCCACAATACACTTTCTGCCTCAGTCGAAAAGTGGCGTAATTCTTTTGAATTCTTTTTTAACAGTCCATATTCCGATTTACGTGCAGTTTTATACAGAGGCTTCTTTTCCTCCCCCTCGGGAGAGTCAGAGGGAGCTATTTTATATTTTAAATAATATAATTTCGATTGAATTTCTTTATGGATCACCTCTTCATCGGAAAGGGCAGTTTTTGCAGACGGATCCCAGTTTACCATTCGCACTCCGCGGTAAACAAGTCCTTTGTTAAACAAGTCAACAAACACTTTAATAACCGATTCGCTACGTACTTTGTCCATTGTAAATGCAGTACGCTCCCAATCGCACGATGCACCCAATTTTTTCAATTGCTCCAGAATAATTCCGCCGTGCTTGTCGGTCCAGTCCCAGGCATGTTTTAGAAATTCTTCGCGCGACAAATCATATTTATCAATTCCCTCGGCATTCAGTTTATTCACCACTTTTGCTTCGGTGGCAATTGAAGCGTGGTCGGTACCAGGAACCCAGCAAGCATTTTTGCCGGTCATTCGGGCCCGGCGCACCAAAATATCCTGAATAGTATTATTAAGCATGTGACCCATGTGCAAAACGCCTGTAACGTTTGGCGGTGGTATTACAATTGTATAAGGCTCGCGCTCATCGGGTGTCGAGTGGAAAAAATTATTGTCCATCCAGTATTTATACCACTTATCTTCAACATCAACAGGGTTGTACTTGCTCGGAATTTCCATAAAACAAATTCTAAAATTTTGAGGTGCAAATGTACGAGGAAAAGTTCAGAGTTTAAAGTCTGAAGTTCGAAGTTCAAAGTTTAAAGTTCAAAGTTTAAAGTTTGGTTTGCATTTATCAATAATATTGATTTTGTTTTTGGGCTGGCAGCCGGGCTTTTCGCAAGTAGTTTCCTCATTTCGCCGGGGTTCATTAGTTTGTCGTCGGGGCTTCCTCCGGTCGCCCGCCACAAACTATTCACCCAACGGCTCATCTTCGGCAAGCTACTTTCTGCAATCCCTGCCAGAGTGCTGCCGTGGGTAATAATAATTTCCAATTACTTAATGTGGTATATTTTCTTTTATGCGGTTAGAAACCGCATATCCCGGGACAGGAAGTTTCCAACTTCCTTCGCCATCACAAGAGCAAAAAGATGGAATCCATTTATAACTATCAGAGATAAAAAAAATTCCGGATTAAAACAATTTAATCTGTTTGGGCTGGAAAACTAAATTAATAATCACAAATAAACATTGGAAAACTAAAACTTTATATTTACTTTTGGGTTGGAAAACTAAATTTAATGGAGCGATATATTTATTCAGACTTGAAAAAATGGGTTTACAGACAGCGTCGAAAGCCTTTATTAATGAGGGGTGCAAGACAGGTAGGTAAAACATGGCTTGTTGAGAAACTGGCTCAGTTGGAATTCAAAACATTTATAAAAATCGACTTTGAAGAAAACCTTGAGCTGGCTTCATTGTTTGAAGGTGATTTAAATCCTGAAAAAATATGTTCTGAACTGGAACTAAGAACAGGTATTGACATTGTAAAAGGAAAAACATTACTTTTTATCGATGAGATTCAAAATTGCCCCAGAGCAATTATGTCACTGCGGTATTTTTATGAAAAAATGCCTCAACTGCATGTAATTGCAGCCGGCTCTCTTTTAGAGTTTGTTTTTAGTGAAATCTCATTTCCTGTCGGACGAATTCAATCATTGGAGATTTACCCGATGAATTTTTCTGAGTTTTTACTTGCTTTAAATCTCCGTAAAGCATCCGAAATATGTAATAACCCAATTGCTGAAGTTTCTGAAACTACGCATAAATTCCTTTTAGAGCAGTTAAAGATTTATTGGTTAGTAGGCGGGATGCCGGAGTGCGTAAAAGAGTATGTAAGTACTAAATCTATTAAAGCAGCTACCGAGGTTCAGGACGAAATTTGTAATACTTATCGTTTCGATTTTAACAAATATAAACCTCATACTGATATTAATTGTTTGAATGCCGTTTTTTTGGGGATAGCTTCCAGTGTCGGACAACAGACAAAATACACCGGGTTAGCAAAAGATTTTACCATTCCTACTATTAAAAAGGCTTATGGAAGCCTGGTGTTGGCCCGAATAGCCCAAAAAGTAAAATCAGTTAGCAGTCCCGGCATTCCGCTGGAAGCCATGGCTTCTGACAAAAAATTTAAAAATCTGTTTCTTGATATTGGATTAATGAATCGTGTAATGGGGATAGATTATAATGAAACATTGAATCATAAGAGTTTATTATCGATTTACAGGGGCCAACTGGCAGAGCAGTTTGTTGGCCAGGAGTTGGCAACTGTTATCAATAAACAACTTTATTACTGGGCTCGTAATGCAAAAAATAGTAGTGCCGAAATTGATTATTTAATACCGTTAAAATCAGGTCTCATCCCAATAGAAGTAAAAGACGGTCCGGCAGGTAAACTCAGAAGTTTACACTTATACAGAGAGAATTATTCTCCCCCATATTCTGTTGTGTTTCACTCAGGAAAATTCGGAATTCTTGAAAAAGAAAAAATCGTATTTTTACCACTGTATTTTGTGAATTCTTTTGCCAAAAATGGTATTCACGGCAAATAATCGGAATCTTCACCTACTGTCCGTCAGTTGCCGGATCAGCTGGGAAATAGATTGAATTTTAATAAATGAGTTTTAGAATGAGATTAAATTTCCAATTATTCTGTGTATTCCATTTTTTTTATGCGGTTGAAAACCGCATATCCCGGAACAGGAAGTTTCCAACTTCCTTCACTATCACAGAAGCAAAATCCAGAGGATTTAAATATTTATAAAAATAAATAATGAGTTTTTTGTGTTACTCCGGCAGGAGTCGAATTTCTTAGAATTTATGTGTTTCTACAAACATGCAACCTCGCTGAGGTCTTTTCCCTCTCATTCACGCATTAACCCACTAACACATTCCTGAATTTTTTCCCTCAACCCATAATCATCCCAATAATAGTTGCACTCATCAGCGAAGCCAGTGTCCCGGCAATTAAAGCCTTCACTCCCAATTTTGATAGTAGCACCCGCCGGCTTGGTGCCAGCGCGCCAATTCCACCAATTTGAATTCCGATGGAGGAGAAGTTGGCAAAACCACATAAAATGTAAGTTGCCATAATTATCGATTTCGGATCGGAAAATACACCGCTGGCTTTTAAATCGGCAAGGCTGATGTAACCAATAAATTCGGTTAATATAAGTTTTTCGCCCAGTAGGCGGCCAACCAAAACCATGTCGGCAGGAGAAACACCAATTAACCACATAAGCGGCGCAAAAGTGTAGCCGAGAATAAATTGCAAGGAAAGTTCTTCATACCTGCCATTTGTTCCTGCTGCAATTATTTCGTTTAAAGTTGTCCACTGCCCTATTTTGCCAATAATAAAATTAAACATGGCAATAAAAGCGATAAATGCAAGTAGCATTGCAGCCACGTTTACGGCTAATTTTACGCCCTGACTGGTTCCGTTAGCAATGGCATCTAAAGTATTGCTTCCTATTTTTTCGCGGGTTACTTCAATTTCTTTGTTGATTTCGTCGGTTGGAGGAATAAGCATTTTCGAAAAAATAATTGCTGCGGGAGCTGCCATTATCGATGCAGCTAAAAGGTGTTTTGCAAATTCAAGCCTGAGTTGTGGGTCGTTTCCACCAAGTAATGCAATGTACGCAGCCAGTACTCCACCGGCCAGAGTTGCCATTCCACCGGTCATTACCAAAAGCATCTCCGACTTGCTCATTTTTTCGAGGTAAGCCTTTATTAGGAGGGGCGACTCGGTTTGCCCCAGGAAAATATTACCTGCAACCGAAAGTGCTTCGGCACCCGATATTTTTAATGCTTTGGTAAAAACCCATGCCAATCCGTAAACTACTTTCTGGATAATTCCCCAGTAAAACAACAAACTTGTTAGTGCCGAAAAGAAGATAATGGTAGGCAAAACCTGAAACATAAAAATAAATCCGTAAGTGTCGGAATTCATTAAATCACCCAATAAAAATTCGCTGCCTGCTTTGGTAAAGTCGAGAATTTTAACAAATATGTGCCCAAGAAATTCAAACGAAGAACGTACAAACGGCACATATAAAACCCCGATAGCCAAAAATATTTGAATAAGCAAACCAATAATAACTGTTCGCCACGGAATATTTTGTCGATTGTTACTTAAAGCAAAACCTATAAAAATAAGTACAGCCATTCCAAGTAAGCCCCGAAGCAGGGTAACAATCGAAAATGGTTTTTCCCGCTTATTCGATAAAAGTAAAACTGAATTATCGGTACTGTTTTTTTGTTGTACTGTTCGCTCCGATTGTTGTTGCCCTAGGTTTGAAGACTGTGCGAGCACTGGCTGAAAAAACAAAATGCCGGCTAAAATGGCCAGCAATGCAAAAAAATATTTCATGTGTTATAATTGTAAAATTTCAAAGATACTCGGTGTAACTCGCTTATAATGATCCTCTTGTTTGCGAAATATTTTACAGTCTCGTTTCATTGTTTTGATTCAATTTTTCTTTCTATTATCAATTTCATCCCTGATTATGGAAGCTTTCTCATAATCTTCATTTTGAATGGCTTCATTTAAAATCTCCTCCAATTCTTGCGCTGAATAATTGGCAAATTGCGAATCAGAATGTTCAACTTCCTCTCCAATAAACGAGTCTCCGGTGGGAAAATCGTCTTCTGAATTCAAAACAATACCCGCTTTTTTCAGAATTTCTTCGGAGGTATAAATGGGGCATTTAAAACGTAACGACAAAGCAACTGCATCGGATGTGCGCGAATCGATAACAACTTCTTTGCCATCCATTTCGCAAAGTAATTCGGAATAGAAAATTCCCTCTTCCAATTTATAAATTGTAACCTCCAATAAAACAATATCGAATGCGATGGCTATGTTTTTTATTAAATCGTGGGTGAGCGGTCGTGGAGGTTTTAAGCCTTCCAATTGAATTGCAATGGCCTGTGCTTCAACCGGACCAATAATAATGGGTATTCTCCTGTCGCCATTTTCTTCGGCTAAAACCAATGCGTAAGCACCTGATTGTGTTTGGCTTACCGAAAGCCCCAAGATGTTTAGTCGAATTTTTTGCATACTAACTTTAGCCTTTTTTCTGTGAAAACAAATATAACAATCATTTTTGTTTAAGGGGAATTATTTTCTCGTAAACAGAACTATTTTAATAGTTGAAAATAATAATATCAAAACCATAACTCTGGGTACAATTATTTTCCGATTGTTTTTACAGCTTTTTATAATTTCTCAAAACTAAAAAATCATTTTAAAAATTAGCCGTTTGAAGGATGAAGGATTTTAAATTTATTGTATGATTTTTATCCAAATTTTATTGCGGTTCGCATAAAATAAATTTTTGGTTAATTATAGGAAATAGCTCTTGGGATTAGGCAAAATAAATCCATTAATATTTGCTAATATTCTAAAAATAACTACTTTTGCAGTCCAAAAATAATCCGTTTAGGCAAGAAAAGTGGAGTAAACGTTGTTTCCCGCCTACCGGTGTAAACATTAAAATTGACATTATGTACGCAATTGTTGAAATTGCCGGACAGCAGTTCAAAGTAGAGAAGGACAAAAAACTTTTTGTGCATCGTTTGGAAGCTGAACAGGGCGATTCGTTGGATTTTGAGAGAGTTTTATTGGTGGACAATGATGGCGAAATTGCCATTGGAACACCAACTGTAGAAGGCGCAAAAGTAACGGCAAAAGTGCTGGAACATGTAAAAGGTGATAAAGTAATTGTTTTCAAAAAGAAACGCAGAAAAGGTTACAAAAAGAAAAACGGTCACCGTCAGCTGTTTACTCAAATTCAGGTTGAAACTATTGTTGGATAATTAAAAAATTTACCATGGCTCATAAGAAAGGTGCAGGAAGTTCGAGAAACGGACGCGAATCGGAAAGTAAACGACTGGGTGTAAAAATTTACGGTGGTCAGTTTGCAAAAGCTGGTAATATTTTAATTCGCCAGCGTGGAACAAAACATTTTCCTGGAGAAAATGTAGGAATGGGTAAAGATCATACTCTTTTTGCTTTAATTGAAGGTACTGTTGTATTCAGGAAGAAAAGGAAAAATCGTTCATACGTATCTGTTGAACCTATTGTAGATGTAGATGTGGCAGTTGCAGAAGCTCCTGTTGTTGAAACTCCTGCAGTAGAAGAAACTCCGGTTGTTAAGGAGAAACCAGTTGCAAAAGCTAAAAAAGAGACTCCGAAAGAAGCTCCTAAAAAAGCGGAAACAAAAGGCGACGATTTGAAAAAACTGGAAGGTATTGGACCAAAACTGGCTGAGATTTTAAATGCAGCCGGTATTGCTACTTATGCTGATTTAGCCGGTACTTCGGTTGAAAAAATGAAAGAAATTCTGGAAGCCGCCGGAAGCCGTTACGCTTCTAAAGACCCGGCTCCATGGATTGCAGAAGCTAAAACCTTAGCTTAATTCATCGAACTAATTTTTGGGAACTGTGTTCCTGTAAAAAAATATTAAAGAAACTCTTGTTGGAAACAGCAGGAGTTTTTTTTGTGGTATTATTTCATAAAAGTCATTTCATAAAATATGATAGAAAAATGAAGCTGAGTTTCATCTGAAAATGAAATGTATCTTTACAAAACCACAAAACATTAAAAATTACAAAACGGTGTTCTTAATATTTATAAATTTGTACTTTCAATAAAAACAACGCTATTATGCTTAATCTGAAATTCATTCAAGACAACCCGGAATTAGTTATCGAAAAACTGAAACGTAGAAATTTCGATGCATCAGAGATTGTCCAAAATATTATAGATTTATACAGTCAGAAAAATAAGTTGCAAGGACAAGCCGATTCGGCAAAAGGCGAAATGAATAAAATATCGAAAGAAATTGGGATGCTCTTTCGTGAAGGAAAAACAGAAGAAGCAAACTCGGCCAAAGCACGAACTTCGGTGTTAAAAGAGAGCATTAAGCAATTTGATGTAGATTTTGCTGAAATTGAAGAGAAAGTTTATCAACTACAGGTGCAGCTTCCAAATCTTCCGCACAATTCAGTTCCTTCAGGAAAAGGAGAGGGCGATAATGAGATTGTAAAATCTGTTGGTGCATTGCCCGAGTTGGAAGATAATGCCATTCCTCATTGGGAGCTTGCAAAAAAATATAATCTTATCGATTTTGAATTGGGCGTAAAATTAACAGGCGCAGGTTTTCCGGTATATCGCGGAAAAGGTGCGCAATTACAACGAGCATTAATTAATTTCTTTTTGGCCGAAGCAGCAAAAGCGGGCTACGAAGAGATTCAGCCACCGCTTTTGGTAAACGAAGCGTCGGCGTTCGGAACAGGACAGCTCCCCGACAAAGAGGGGCAAATGTATCACGATGCTACCGATAATTTATATATGATTCCAACAGCAGAAGTACCGGTAACAAATATTTACCGCAATGTAATCTTAGATGCCAAAAACCTTCCTTATAAAAACACAGCGTACAGTGCGTGTTTTCGTCGCGAGGCAGGTTCGTACGGAAAAGATGTTCGGGGCTTAAATCGTTTGCATCAATTCGATAAAGTAGAAGTTGTGCAAATTGCACATCCCGATAAATCGTACGAGATTCTGGACGAAATGGTAAAACATGTTACAAGTTTGGTTGAAAAACTTGAGCTCCCGTACCGGATTTTGCGTTTGTGTGGTGGCGACATTGGTTTTACTTCTGCACTAACTTTCGATTTCGAAGTCTATTCTGCTGCTCAGGGAAAATGGCTGGAGGTAAGTTCAGTCTCTAATTTTGAGTCGTTTCAGGCAAATCGTTTGAAATTACGTTTCCGCGAGGAGGGAGTTAAAAAGCCACAACTGGCACACACTTTAAACGGAAGTGCGCTGGCCCTGCCACGAATTGTTGCCGCCTTATTGGAAAACAATCAAACTCCAAAAGGGATAAAAATCCCAAAAGTACTGATTCCTTTTACAGGCTTCGAAATTATAGATTGAGCACATAATATTGTAATTTTAGTTTTTATTGATATGCAACAAGTTACAAAATGAGATACTTAATTCTTTTTTTCATATTACTGATTTCAATTCAGTTGAATGCGCAAACAGATTTGCACCAATTTACAGCCACAACAATCGATGGAAAATCCTTTGATTTTGCAACATTAAAAGGGAAGAAAGTACTGATTGTAAATACGGCGTCGGAATGTACGTTGACACCGCAATTTAAAAAACTACAGGAGTTATATGAAGAATATGGCGGCGATGATTTTGAGATTATCGGATTTCCGTGTAATGATTTTGGGAAACAAGATCCGGCTGATAATGAAGTTATTTCTGATTTCTGCACAAAAAAATATGGTGTAACATTTCTGATGATGGAGAAAATTTCGATTAAAGGAGATACTCCACATCCAATATACAAATGGTTAACCAGCAGCGAAGAGAATGGTACTTTGGATGCAAAAGTAACCTGGAATTTCCAGAAATTTATGGTTGATGAAGATGGGAAAGTGGTTGATTCCGTTTCGCCAATCAAGAGTCCGAAGAACAATAGAATTATTAATTGGTTGAAGGAATAGGAATAAAAAATGTACTCTTCTTTATCTTGCACCCGAAGTGGCAACTGAAACAGCAACCGATGCCGCCACCGCCTGAGATGCCATAACAGCTTCGGCAACTGCCTCCGAAACCGGATTTTCAATCATCATTTTTTTTAGTCTTTTTTTTGCTGTTTTTCTTTCGGCACGTTCAGTATAAATACGTCGCAAAAAACCACCCGGCTCTATAAACGACAATAAAATTATTTCATCTTCGGTGGCAGAACCGCTAAAAATTTGCTTCTCGATTCCGGCAATTAATTTTGCAACCATCTGTTTATTCAGCAAAACCGGTATTTCCCATTTAAAAAACAGAAACTGTTTGGGTTGCATTCTTATAACTCTCTTTTTAACTAAATTTTGTTGCACCTCTTTTCGAATAAATTTTGCCGAGTAGCCGAGTTTATTAATCCACCTCGAAATTTTAAGCTGTCGTTTCGATTGGTTCATTTTGTCTAAAACAAAACGGTGCAACCCGTTATCAGTTTTCGAATTAACAACAATAATTTTTTTATTGTCGAATTCTATATTTCCATTTCTAAAGAGTTCGATTATCAAACTGCCTGATAATAGAGAGTTCATTGCAACCGCCGAGCCGGATACAATGCCACCTTTTTTTGTGTTAATTCCGAGAATATATAATTTTTGAGAGAGAGGAATTAATTCGTTCATTTTTTTACTCTATTTTTGTCTTTCTTTTTACGTTATAATAGCGTTTATAAAATTACAAAGAATAAAAATATGAAAAAAGGTTTTGCAAGCGATAATAATTCGGTTGTTCATCCACCTATTTTTAAGGCGTTGGAAATGGCAAACTCCGG
>JAKIST010000067.1 GCA_021648495.1 Draconibacterium sp. | reverse complement strand
TAGCTATAGTTACAGCGAGGCTTTTTAACGAAGTTAGCGTGCAAAAGAACGAAGCGAGACGGTCAAGTTAAGTTAGCGTGTTACATAACAATTCCTAAATTAAAATTCAATAATATGAGACAAAAAATAGTAGCAGGAAACTGGAAATGCAATACAACTTTGCAAGAAGGTGTTGAGTTGGCCAAAGCAGTTGACACAATTGTTGCCAGCGAAGGTGCCGCCGATGTAGTTGTTGTTTTGGGAACCCCATTTACTCACCTATCGAAAGTAGTTGAAACTGTAAATACGGATAGGATTGGCGTTGCAGCGCAAAACTGTGCAGCCGAAGCAAAAGGTGCATACACAGGTGAAGTTTCTGCCGAAATGGTAAAATCTACAGGTGCTAAATATGTTATTCTCGGCCATTCCGAACGTCGCGAATATTATGGAGAAACCAGCGAAACTTTAAACAAAAAATTAGCGTTGGTACTTGGAAATGGATTAACACCAATTTATTGTTGTGGCGAAGCTTTGGATATTCGTGAAGCTGGAACTCAAAACCAATATGTAAAACAACAGCTTGACGAGACCATTTTTAAACTTTCAGTTGACGATTTCAAAAAAATTATAATTGCCTATGAACCAATTTGGGCAATTGGGACGGGCGTAACTGCAAGTTCGGAACAAGCACAGGAAATCCATGCATTTATCCGTTCGGCAATTGCTGAAAAATTTGGAAATGAAATTGCAGAGGGAACTTCAATTTTGTATGGTGGGAGTTGCAAACCAAGCAATGCAAAAGAACTGTTTGCAAACAAAGATGTTGACGGTGGTTTAATTGGGGGCGCATCGATGAAAGCAGAAGATTTCATAGGAATAATTAATGGATTTTAATTGAGACAATATAATTTTAACAAACAAAAAAAAACCGTAATGAAAATTGCGGTTTTTTTTGTTTAAAAAATTTTCATAATAAAAATTCTAAGTGATATTAATTTAGAAACAAACTAAACTACAAACAGAAAAAGCAAAAAGTAAAAAATTAAAAATAGAAAAATCTAACTTTAAAACTTCAAAACATAACTTGAGTTAGACAATTATAAAAATATAAATGATGAAAAACCAAAACCTTCTCCTAATTTTATTTTTGATGTTGTTCTTTTCGGGATGTAATTCCAAAAAAAAAACGAATGAAGTTGCATCGTATTCATACAAAGAAGAGACAGTTAAAATGAGCGATGAACTAAAAGCAAAAGCACCTGATTGGGTTGAAAAAGGTAAAATTTGTTTTGGATTAATTGTTCAAATCGACAAGGATAAAAATTCTATTAAAGGGAAACCTATTAAAGCAAAAATCCTGCAAATTGGGAAAGATGCCATAAAAATGAAAGCACTTGAAACTGTTAGTTTGGTTGAAGTTAAAGGATGCACAAAAATGGGCCTTTCGAAAGGTGAAATATGGGATGAAAAAGATGGCGACCTGTACCTTACCAGACAAGAAGCAATAAATTTTTTGAAAGCAAAACATATATACAAGTTTACGGATAAAGTTACGGTTGATTAAATCTAAAAATACATAAAAACACTAATCTTTAAAGTAATCCTTGAAAATATCTTTTGAAGAACCTACTCTAAAAAGTCTTTTTTGCAATGAATATAAAAAGCTATTAATCAGAACAATAACAAATTTGCTTTTGATATTATTACGCGAATTATTACTTTTTGGAGCAGGTTCATTAAAATTATATTAAAAACAATAACTATTAATTGGTTGATTTCCAATAACTGATCAGTCAAAAACCATTACATGAAATTAAAAACCAAAGGTATTAACTGGCTGCGCCTCACTCTCCAGTGGGGAGTTATTTTATTGATTCTGATTTTGGCTTTTCTGCCAGACTTAACAAAAATTGGAACCCCCGATTTTGAAGCTTATTGCCCGTTTGGTGGTTTACAAGCTTTGGGAAGTTATCTGCTCAATCAGGCACTTTCGTGTACCATGACCAGCACTCAGATTGTAATGGGAATAATTTTATTTGTTGGGGTGCTAATTTTCAGCAAACTTTTTTGCTCCTTTATTTGCCCAGTTGGCACAGTTAGCGAATGGCTTGGTAAATTGGGCAATAAATTAAAAATTCGATTTACAATTACAGGAATTGCCGATAAAGCTTTGCGTTCATTAAAATATATTTTACTTTTTTTTACTGTATATTATACTCTACAATCCAACGAATTGTTTTGTAAAAAATACGATCCGTATTATGCAGTAGCTACCGGGTTTAGTATTGATGTTGTAATTCTTTATGCCATAATTGCCCTTGTACTTGTTATTTTTGGATCCATATTTATCCGGCTTTTTTGGTGTAAATATCTTTGTCCGCTCGGGGCACTTTCCAATATTTTCAAATTTTCGATATTTTTTGTTGCCACCTTGGCCATTTATCTTATTCTTTTAAAATTTGGGGTTAGAATAAGTTACGTTTATCCGTTAGCAGTGGCTTGTACTGGAGGATATATTATTGAACTTTTGGGGCAAAAAAGCCGGTTTTTCCCATTGGCAAAAATTACGCGAAATACCAGTTCGTGTACCGATTGCCAACTGTGTACAAAACAATGCCCACAAGGGATTGATGTGGCAGGTGTTGAAACAGTAAAAGATGTTGATTGTAATTTATGCGGCGATTGTTTATTGGTTTGCTCTGTAAAAAATACACTTACAATTAACAAAAGGAAAGAGTTTAAATGGTTGCCGATATTTGCAATAGTTGTGCTTGTTACTCTTGGTATAATTATGGGAAATGTTTGGGAAATCCCGACCATCGATTTAAAATGGTACGGTTCTGAAGAGATGGCTGATGCCGGGGTCTTTACTCAATCGGGGTTGAAAAACGTAAAATGTTACGGTAGTTCAATGGCATTTGCAAATAAAATGAAACAACTTGATGGCGTGTACGGTGTTGCGACTTATGTAAAACGTCATGGTGTAAAAATTTACTACGATAAAGAAAAACTGAATGAGGAAAAAATACAGGAACAACTCTTCACACCACAAAAAAAACCGATAAAAACGTTGGCAAAAGGAATTGAAACAGTTTATTGTGTATCATTAAAACTCGAGAATTTTTTCGATAGTTTCGATTTTAGTTATCTTAGTATCCTTCTTCAGCAAAAGACCAATGCCGTTGGAATAATTTCGGAATTCGACTGTCCGGTAATTGTAAAAATTTATTTCCCCGAAGAAATTAAAGACAAAGATGAATTGCGTTCAATTATCGAATCGGCAACACTCACTTACAATACAACTAATGGCCCAACAACGGTTGATTTGAAATTTAAAGTATCGGGAAACCCGAAGTATTATACAGTTTCCAAAGGAGAATATATTGAAAATATGTTTACTGCTTTCGAAAAATCATTCAACCATAAAAACGATTACACAAACGATGTAATCAAAACGTATTATTTGCCTCTTGGGAAAAACAGGGCTTTAAGAAACAAGTTTTCATATATAGTCAGCCACCTGTCCAATAACAACGGAATAGTAGGATTTAGAACAAAATTAGATGATAATTTAAAGGAAGTTGCCGAGATTTCGTATATTGATTCAATTACCAATATCACCAATATTACAAATGCCTTGTTAAGCGATTCTTTAAACGTTTCGTACAGCAACGGAAAAAAAGGAAAGGTTGGGAACATGTTCGATTTTTCAGAAGAATTGAAGGATTCCATAATTGGAAAATAAATAAACTTTATATACAAAAACCATAAAATATACTGCGTATGAAAAATTTTACTTTTTTAATAATTTTTTGTTTGCTGGCAATGTTTACCAATGCCCAACAAGCTACTTTTAATTGGGTGGAAGAGATGATTTCTGAGGGGAACAATCTCCAGGGGATGACTGTAACTGGTGATACTGCTGCTGTTCTAATTGGGTACGACAATACCTTTAAAAAAACGATCGACAAAGGGCAAACCTGGTCTGATATCGGCGCATTTGATCCGGAATTTAATTTTATGGGGATGAGTAATGCAGGAGGTGTTACATTCATGTCTTCACTAAAAGCAAAAATTGTAAATCATCCATCGGGAGGATTTACCGATGTTTATACAAGTGGAGTACTTTTGAAATCGTTGGACATGGGATCGACCTGGTCTGTTATGGATGTAAGCAAATTTGGAACGGGTGATTCAGCTGCTGTTAATCCAAATGCCGACGGAGGATATGCCAAAAATATTTATGCGGTCGGCGCGTTAAGTGCTGGCACATTCATGGTTTATTCAGGTTGGTACGATATTACAAGTGGGACAAAAACTAAAAGAGGAGGAATTTTTCTAACAAAAGATGGAGGTGATAACTGGGAAACAATTGTCACTGGCTTGGGCTCGAATATTATTACTTCAATAGTAGCTCAGGATTCTGTAGGTTTTATGGGAGGTTCAAAATCCCTTTATAAAACCAACTTTAATTCAAATACAACCACCAACATTTATCCAAATCTCGCTGTTGGAACAGACAGTAGTTTATATGTGAGTTCAATTACAGTTGTAAATCCCGACAGTTTTTATGTTACTACAACTCTTGATGGAATTTTTAGGACTAATGACGGTGGCGAAACATTCACAAAATTAGATGGAATTGGTGGCGCAAACGATTTGTACCTTTTAAACGATTCAAGTATGATTGTTCTTGGATCTTCAACAAAATCAAAAGTTTCTACTGATAATGGGATTTCATGGACAAACTGCTATCCGGGCAAAACGTGTTGGAAAATTGGGGGTGTTTTAGGGGATACTTTGTATGGATTAGCAACTTCAGTTGCTTATAAAATTGCCGTTGAAGATTTAGTAACAAAAAATATCAGTTGGATAACTGATACAATTAACGACGGAGAAATGCTGAAGCAAATGGCAATTTACGATGAAAATAATGCAATTATTGGAGGGTACGGTGAAGCTTGCAAAAAAACAAGCGATGGGGGGCAAACATGGACTTCAGCTAATCTTCCTTCCGATTATGAAGAAGATGTTGAGTTCGATTTTAGTGGTATTAGTGCGAATGGAGCAAATGCTTTTAGCACAATCCGTCGGTTCAAAATTGCAGATTTACCATCCTCTTCTTCGGTAAACGATTTTTATATGGAAGGCTTAATCCTTAGTACAACTGATAATTGGGCAACGGTAAATCTTCTCGATGCATCGAAAGTTGGGGCAGACGATGGAGATGATGTAACAAAAAACCCTCAATTAGATGGTTGTTTCGGACTTAATCCTTACACCGTTTGTTGTGTTGACGAAAACACAGCTTACGTTTATGCCAACTGGTACGAAACTGTAACCGATGGTTCGAATAAAAGCCGTGGAAGGGTTTTTAAAACTACTGATGCTGGAGATAGCTGGACTGCAATTACAATCGACTTTGGAAATAACTATATTAACGGAATTAGTTTTAGTGGAGACACTGGTTACATTTCTGGCAATAAAGTTTTACTTAAAACTACTGATGCGGGTGCAACATTTACCGATTTGTATCCAACAGTGGCCGCTGCAAATTCCGACAGTAGTATTTTCTTAAAAGATATAATTCCTGTAAATACAAACGAACTCTATATTTCATCGACTTCCGATGGAGTCTTTTTAACCATGGACGGAGGAACAACCTTTACTAAATTAGATGGAGTTTCGGGAACCAATGATTTTTATAAATTCGATCACAATTCATTTCTGTGTATGGGAACAACCTCAAAATCGCTGTTTACCAACGATGCAGGAACTACCTGGCAAAATGCATCGGCTGGCAAAACTGTTTATAGTATTGGCGAGGTGTTAAATGATTCATTATATACTCTTTCAAAAGGAAAAGTATTTAAAATTGCAATTTCCGATCTCGCATTAAAAACATCAATAATCGAAATTGCAAAAGAGAACCAAATAAACATTCAATATCATCCTAATTTTATTAAAGTAGTTTCTTCTGATAAAACAATAGAAAGATGCTTTGTTTATTCAATTACAGGAAAATTGGTTTTTGCTGATGAACCAAATTCAAGAACATGTGAACTGCAAAACAGTAATTTTAAACCAGGTATTTACATTGTTGCAGCTTCAATAGGCGGCGAAAGGTTCACAAGAAAAATTGTATTTAATTAAGTTAAAAAAGTCGGTTAGAACGTCATCCTGAACTTGTTTCAGGATCATATAAACTGAATCAATTTTTTAATTGGATTCTGAAATGAATTCTCGCACAGCGATCCAAAAGGAAGAATGACGTTTTATAATTATATTTTTGGTTTTGAAAAATCAATTTTCAACCTAAAATAACTCATGTTGCGGAAACTGTTAATTTCTTTCTTTATCTCCCTTTTCATTCCAGCTTTTGTATCAACAGCAACTGCCCAGGATAAAGTAACAGTACGCGGAATCGTTATTGACGCCGAAACAAACCAAGCTATTTTATATGCTGACATCGCTTTCCCCGAATTGGCAATTGGAACATCTTCAAACGAAAAAGGTGAATTCATTATTCATTCAGTTCCGCTTGGAACATACAAATTTTCCATAACTTATATCGGTTATAAAGAATATTCTATTCCCCTGACGCTTAAAAAGGATGTTGATTTGAAGATTAAACTTCAACAACAATCTTTGGGATTGAAAGAAATAACTGTAACAGCAGAGAACTCAACAAGTGGGGCCACTTCTTCAAAAATAGGGAGCGATGCGATCAATAATACTCAGGCTTCGAGTTTAAAAGAAATTATGCAACTAATTCCCGGCAATTTATCCGAAAATCCGAATTTAGCAAACCCGGGCAAAATTAGTATCCGTGAAATTAGTACAGATATTAACAGTGCACTTGGAACATCGGTTATTGTTGACAATATCCCACTTTCGAACGATGGGAATATGCAAAACAGCATCAGCACCGGTGGTTTTACAACGGTAGCTGGAACAGGAGTTGATATTCGGCAGATTACGGTTGAAAACATTGAATCGATTACGGTTGATGTGGGAATTCCTTCGGCTGAACATGGAAACCTTACATCCGGAGCGGTTCATATTACAACAAAATCTGGCGGCTCGCCCTACAATGTAAAACTTCAGGCCGATCCACAAACCAAGCAGGTTTACCTTGGAAAAGGATATCTTTTAAAAAATAATAATGGGGTTGTAAATGTGGATTTTGGTTACACAAATTCATACCAACATTTAGTAAAAAAAACCGACCAGTTTAAAAGGATTAATGCCACAACAAAATATTCAAAAACATTTTTCAGGAATAAATCGCCTTTAATATTCAATATGAAATTAGATTTCTTAAGTTCTCTCGATGGAAAAAAATGGGATCCTGATATGTTGAAAGAAGAAGAACATTTTGCTCAGGACAAAGATATAAAAGGTAAAATATCGGCACTTTGGTCCTTAAACAAAACGTACATTACCAGTCTTTCGTTCGATGCAGCATACAGCAAAACCTGGCAGGAAGGATTTGAAAAAAAATTGGAATCGAACTCAAGCGGCGCAAACTTTTTTTCAACCGCAACCACCAATGGCGAATACGAAATTTTTTATGGCCCGGCAAGGTATTATTCTGAAGTTACCTACGATGGGCGGCCATTCGATCTTTATTCGAAATTAAAAGCCAAACTATACAAAAAAGCAGATTTTATTATCAATAATATTTTATTTGGTACAGAATGGAGAACAACGGGAAACAATGGAGAAGGACGAATATTCGATTTAACAAAACCTCCGGCAGGTGTGGGGAAACGTCCCCGTCCATTCTCCGATATTCCTTCGTTAAACCAATTCTCCATTTTTTTGGAAGATAAGATTACATTGGACATCGGCAGTACCGAATGGAATATTATGGCAGGTATCCGAATGGACAATATTCAGCCCAAAGGAATTTTCAAAACAGAGGGAAGCCTTCATTTTGATCCCCGAATAAATATCAGCTATCAGCTATTAAATATTAAAAATAACAACTTTTTTAAAGATCTGACCCTGCGCTTGGGATTTGGACAAACTACCAAAGCGCCAACATTAACACATCTTTATCCAGATAAAGATTACAATGATAAAATTAGTTTCAATTATTATCCTGATTTAATAGTTTCGACCACAAAAATTGTTCAGGATACAAGAAACTATAATTTAGAGCCTTCAACAAGTAATAAATACGAGGGTGGTTTTGATTTTCAAATCGGGAAAATAAAATCGCGCATAACTGGTTTTTATGAAAAATATGAAGGTGGGTTTATTTTGGATCGAACGTATTTCCCAATGTATTACCGCCATTATGATATTCTAACTTCAGGGATGAACCCCTATTACATTGCTGGCGAAGGTGTATTTTATAACGATAAAACAACGGGGGAACCAATTGCTTTGGGGTATCAGGATGATGAAAAATTTGCAAATTATTCGCAATACCGAAATGCAAGTACACGCATAAAAAGAGGATTGGAATACACCGTTGATTTTGGAAAGATTGAAGCACTTCGTACCTCATTTATTGTAAACGGTGCCTGGCTGCAAACCGAGTCTTATTCAACAGATGCCCCTTACTGGGAAAGTGAATCTTATACCGTTTTTGAAGGAAGTACCAGCACACAGGAATCATTTGCCGTAAAATACCCCAATCAACATGGTTATGGAATTGTTGCCGAACGGTTAAATTCAAACCTCAATATTATTACCCACATCCCGGAAATTAAGATGTTGCTTACACTTACTACGCAAATTGTTTGGTTCGAAAAAGACCGGAGAAAAATTTACGATGATTACAAATTGTACGCTTTGTCGGAATTGCGCGAATATTTAAATCAGCCTACATTGTTTAGTTACGAAAAAGAAGAAGATTTTTATTACTATTTACCGCTTAGTTTCAAGGAATATGATAATGTTGAACACAATTATGAAATATCAGATTTTGAATCGTCGTTGGCACAGCAAGGAATTAAAAAAACGGCAAAATACCGATTTGAAGAAAGAGTTTTACCCCCGTTATTTTTGTGCAATATAAAAATTTCGAAAGATATTTCGCAACGGTTTAAACTTTCGTTTTATGCCAATAATTTTTTAAATATCCGACCATGGCATTTAGACGACAGAAACGGAAATTACATGAGAAGAAATCAAGAACCCTATTTTGGAGCCGATATAAAAATGCAGTTTTAAAAACAGACATGAGAGAAGAAGATATGAATAGTTAGATTAAAAAAAAGGAACCCTTCTTTTTTGCAAAAACAAAATTGAAAATGGGTTTCTCAAATTTTACAATTTATTATTAAACTATGAAAATATATATTTCTAATTTGATAGTGTCCTTTAATAAAAGTTGGATATTTCTTTCCAGGTTCCTCCCCTTAGGGGAGGTTAGGTGGGGCTTCTTTTTCTTTTTTCTTTTTTTCATTAGTTGCGAAGTTTATGAAACTCCTGGAACTTATAGTTTCGCTGTAACGGCAAAATACCCGGCAAACATCAATAACGGCGAAATCATAAAAAACACGGAAATACTTATTCGCAATATTCAAACCGGTAGGGAATTTACACAAACCACCAATGAAAATGGTACAGCAACTTTTAATGTTCGGGGCGGAAATTACGATATTGTTATTTCATTTTCAGAAAAACATGAAATTGAAATTGAAGAATATCCAACCGTAAAAACCCTGCTTTTTAATGGCTCGTTAACGGGTCAGGTTATTTTAGAAGATGGAAATCAATTTGAATTAGATACGGAATATTCCATTTTAAACGAAGGGTTTGTAATTAAAGAATTATACACATCTGGCAGCCGCACTCAAGAAGGGAAGGCGTACGGAGCCGCTAAATTTGTTGAGATTTATAATAATTCCGATGAGGTTTTATATTCTGACGGACTTTGTTTTGGCGTTGTACATTCAACAACAACCTATCGTCCAACACCGTGGGTGGATGAAAACGGGGATCTTTTGCCCCGGATCCCACTTTGGAGTTTTGTGGCCATTGTTCCCGGATCGGGAGAAGAATATCCCATTCAACCCGGCGAATCGTTTGTAATTGCACTTTCGGGATTGAACCACCGCGACGACCCAAACGGAAACCCAAATTCAATTGATTTGTCGATTGCTGCCTGGGAATTTTATGTTGAGGATGGGAAATACATTGATGTTCCGGCAGTTCCAAATATTTTAATGCAAAGAATTACGAAAGGCTCGGCAATGGTTTTTGATGTGCGCGGACAAGTATGTATTTTGTTTAGGCTTCCTTCTGTTGATTTACAAGCAGTTTTCACAAATACCGATAATTTTAGGGTTCAACCCGGTGGTACATTTAACTGTTTTATGGTACCGCGCGGCTGGGTGATCGATGGAGTTGAAAATGCACGATTGGACGATCGGGGAGTTTTTAAGCGCCTGCCAAATAGCATTGATATAGGTTTTATTCAACACCGGGGCAGTTTTGAAAAAGTATCCATAAAACGAAAAGTAAAAGAGGTAATTAAGGGGCGCACTGTCTATCAAGATACAAACAATTCAACTAACGACTTTTTAACAAACCAGGAACCAACACCGGGGGTAATTGCCACAAACTGAGTAATAGGGTTTTAAACTAACTTTGAATTAAAAAAAAATTGGAAAAGAAAAATATAAAATATCGAATAAGGAATATGAAATCAGGAAGTAACCGAAGAGTATATTTTCTCATTTGTTATTCTTTATTAATTATTTCTTATTTAAAAACGACTATTTTAGCTTTCGCCATTTATATTAAAAAAGGATATTGGAACAGGAACCGAGCTGGAGTTAAAAAGACATTTGATTTAAACATTATTCAGTACATAACAAAAATTGCCGTACTTCTTATTCTTGCGTTTTTTACTTTCAACTTGTCAGTAGCAAACAATTCAGATTCTCTGCAAAACACATCTCTTTCATCCGAAAAAATATTAATTCTGAAAACGGCCTGGTCAAACTCTTCAAATGCTGCATCGTTGCAATATTTCGATATTCAGAATAAAATTGGAAAAGCATACTTAAACATTAATAGCGGGAAAGGTGATTTCCATCTTTTTCAAGAAGAACAAAAGCAAAATGAGCTGGGTTTTTACACCAACGGATATACGAAGCTGAACCGATGGAAATTTTATGGCGACTTTAGCTATTTCAAACAAACCAGCGAAGGCGTAAAATGGGTCGATGTTTTAGAACCTTACAACGACAATCCATACACTTTAGGAGATGAAGTTGGTGGAACATATTATAAAGAATATTTTAAAATGTGTGGAAAAGGTGCATATCAAATCAGCGATTTATTGACTTTTGGGTTCGATTTAAAATACAAAGCCGGTGTAGGCGCGCGAAGAAAAGATCCACGCCCCGAAAATGAAATTACCAGTTTTAATATTTTGCCCGCATTGGTTTTCAATTTCAACAAAATAAAACTGGGGGCAAATTTCAGGTACGAAAGCGGAAAAGAAGATATTGAGTTAACAAGCGTAACAGATTCTACCTATAATTTTTTTCATTTTAAGGGCTTAGGCACATTCACTTCCTCAATTGAATTAGATGACAGAAGCAGCGAATCGGATTTATTTGGAGGTGGTTTGCAATTTAATTTTAATGGAGATAAAATAACGAACGTCACAGAGATTAACTTTTTCAGAAAAGCTACCGACATTAAACGCGGAACATCTTTCCCGCTTCAGGTAGTTTTGCTTGAAAAATTCAACACAAACGTTACATCAACATTTCTTTTTTCAACTTCGGAAAAAACAATTAAAAAACTCACCTTACAATTTAACGACAAACGTATTTATGGGCACGAACCTGTGGTTGAACCAAAACTTGAACAAGTTAATTATCAATGGTCAACGCTGGCAAAATACACTTTGTATTGGTTTAAAGAAAAGGAATTTGGTTTGGATTATTCGTATTACAAACTAATTGATGCCAACCATTTTAACTGGGGAGGAAAAATTTCAGGGAAAATGCAAACAAGCGAATCGACCTACTACTTTGTGCCGGAAGCAAATGAACAGACCTTAAATTATTTTCAAATTAATGGTACGCTCGAAAAAGAGTTTCAGGCAAAAACAAACAATATAATAATCGCGCTGAACGGAGGATATCGAAAAGGTTTTAACAGTTCGTTTGAAATTGTAAACGAAGAAACACTTTTAGAAAACGTAAATACCAATTTTGTTATACACGATTTCTACTATTTCAATTCTCAACTTTTACAATTTGGAGGCTCGTTACAATTTGGAAGAAAGGTGAATATTTATAAATCTCCTATTCAGCTTTTTTTATGCACAGAATACAATCGCTCGGTTTCGCAGTTGAATACAAATTCAGACAGAAATAACATGAGTATAAAATTAGGAATGAACTTTTGAAATGAATGAATGAATGAATGCTTTACCCTTTCCCGCAAAGCAATCTCTATGGGAGGCTTCGCCACTTTCCCTTAAAAAGGGAAAAATGTTCTAATAATAATTGTGCTAAATTAAATGGTTAGCATAATGTCTTTTTGAACGGTCTCCCCTCACGAGGGGAGATGTCGACAGACAGAGGGGTAAAAAAAGGATAGAATAAAATAATAGCAATAAAATATGAACAACGCAATAGAATGTAACAACCTCACCCATTATTACGGAAATAAAATGGTTTACGAAAACCTTAACATTCATGTTGAGGAAGGAAGTATTCTTGGTTTATTGGGGAAAAATGGTGCTGGAAAAACAACCACTATAAATATTCTAAACGGTTTTTTGCAACCCCGAAGTGGTGAGTGCCTTATTTATGGTGAAAACACCCAGCATTTAACACCTGCAAATAAAGCCAGAATTGGATTTCTTATTGAAGGACATATTCAATATTCATTTATGAATATCCATCAAATAGAAAAATTCTATTCGGGGTTTTACGAAAAGTGGGACAACGAACCGTACTGGGAGTTAATGTCGAAATTGAAAGTTGCCCCAAAACAAAAAATTTCGTCTATGTCGTGTGGGCAACGCTCACAAGTAGCACTCGGATTAATATTGGCACAAGACCCCGACTTGCTAATTCTCGACGATTTTTCGATGGGGCTGGATCCCGGTTACCGCCGTTTGTTTATCGACTACTTGCGCGAATATGCAAAAGCAAAAAAGAAAACTATTTTTACAACATCGCACATTATTCAAGACATGGAACGCCTCATCGACGATGTGCTGATTATGGATTTCAACCGGGTTTTGGCACAATGTAATGTGCATGATTTTATGCGCAAATTCAAACAATTCTATTTTGAAGTTGAAGATACATCAATCGATCTTTCAAATGAGGAGTTTGTTGCTAACTTCGAGAAAGTACATAACAAAGTAGAAGTTTACACCTACGAACCGGAAGAGTTTGTGAAAAATTTCCTGAACAAAAAAGGAATTGTACATCACAATTTCAAAAAAGTTGAAATGGGTTTGGAAGATGCATTTATTGGTTTAACCGGAAAATATTAGAATATGTGGAAATCAGTTATCTATAAAGAGTGGATAAAAATCAAGTGGTTTTTAATCCTGTTCGCCGCATTGGGAGTTCTAACTGTTGGGTACATCTTTTTAAAAGTTCAACACGATTTTAAATTTAACGATGCAAACAATTACTGGTATCTCATCATGTTTCAGGGGATCCAGTTTTTTAGTTATTTAAAATTTATTCCAATTGCCGGGGCTCTGGCAATTTCAATTGCACAGTATTTCCCCGAAACCGTGAGCAAACGGATTAAACTCACATTTCATTTACCAATTAACGAGAACAAAGTTCTTTTAATGATGATGTTGTTTGGTATCGCGTGCCTACTTGCAATATACATTTTGCTACTTGTAGTTTTTTACGGATTAAGTACGGTTTATTTTCCTTCGGATATTATTGTCCCAGCACTTACAAATATTACTCCGTGGTTTTTAGCTGGGTTTGCAATATATTATTTTGTAGCACTCGTTGTTTTAGAACCGGTCTGGAAATATCGATTTTTGTATATTGTAGTTGCCGCTGCATTTTTCCCGATTTTTCTGGAATCGTCTCTTGCCGGAGCTTATGCACCTGCAAATCCATTATTGGCAGTGTTGGTCATTGCATTAAGTATTTCATTGTTGTTTTCGGGGTACCGGTTTAGAAAAGGAGAAATGTAGTTAGTGTCCGTCTATAAAGTCCGACTTCTTCGTTATGCTTGTCAGAAACACAGTCGTTTACAATAGTAAACTCCTTAATTTTCAAGATTTCGCAAGCCTTGTTCTTGACACTTTCTAACCTACCTTATACATAGGTTATGCAACTTGTTTTAGTTCAGCCAGTTGTTTTTCAAGGAACTGGATACGTTTTTTCTTAAAAGCTGCTTGATTTTGCTCAAATAACTCAATATTAAATGCTTGCTTTTT
>JAKIST010000066.1 GCA_021648495.1 Draconibacterium sp. | reverse complement strand
GGAAAAGGCAAAGAAAAAAAATAGGTAAAGAATAACAACGACTGAATAAATTATAAAAAAGAAAATGCAAACCAAAACAATCCTGATTATCGCCTTGTTGTTAATGGGAGGTAATGCACTTTTTTCACAGACAAAGCCCAATATTCTTGTAATTATAACCGATCAACAACGGATTGACGATATGAGTTGTGCGGGAAATAAATGGGTTAAAACCCCAGCTCTTGATGCTCTTGCATCTCGTGGCACCCGTTTTACAAATTCGTACTGCGTGAGTCCCTTGTGTGTGCCTTCGCGTGCTTCGCTGGCTACTTCACGAATGCCTTATGAGGTCATGAATAAAAAAGGACCATTCAGGCATATCCCTGATGAAATAACTTCGGCAGGACCACTGTTTCGTGAAGCCGGATATCGTACCGCATGGAGCGGGAAATGGCATGTTCGTTCTTCTTTTCCAAAAACTGAAGCTCAGGGAGGCGATCTTCCCGGATTTGAAGTTTTACAAAATAAACTTCTACCGGCAGAAGTATTTGGAAAACCTGAGCCAAAATTACCTGTTGGCGATAAATTGGGTCATAATTATGACTCAGGAATTGCCGATCAGGCCATCGCGTTTTTGAAGGAAAAACAGGAACGACCATTCCTTTTGACGGTCTCTCTGGTTAACCCTCACGATGTATGTGGCAATAACGAACAAAAACTTGCCAGGTACAGTGCTGAAATAAAAGGAACACTGCCTCCTTTGCCAAAAAATCTGGACGCACCAAATCTGATGATTACCCCCGGAGAAGGGAAACATCCACCGAGAGGCAGAAAAGATAACTGGAAGGATATTTCTTTCCAACGGTATATTTATGAATACTATCGTTTTACTGAAGAAAGCGACCGTCTGATTGGCAAAGTGTTGGCAGCGCTAAAAGCAAGCGGACTTGAAAAAAATACCATTGTCATTTTTACCAGCGATCACGGTGAAATGGCTGGTTCTCACCATATTGTCTTGAAAACGGTCCCTTACGAAGAAGCGATGGCAGTGCCTTTTCTAATAGCAGGTCCCGGAATTCCTTCTGGTGTGGTGGACAAGAATCATTTTATTTCCGGATTGGATATGTTACCGACACTTTGCAATCTTGCCGGAATAAAAATTCCATCCGATGTTCGCGGTTTAAGTGTGAATAAAATTCTCAAAAATCCTTCTGCTCCCTGGCGCGAAGCTGTTTTTGCAACAGTAGATAACAATCAGGAACGTGTGGTACGAACCGACCGCTACAAATACATTCGTCTGAATCGTCCGGATGAAAATGAGGTTCTTTTCGATATGCAGAACGATTCCGGAGAAACACAAAACCTGGCTTCTAACTCTGAGTACGCTGGAATTTTAGAACATCACCGGAAGTTGTTGAACGATTGGATGAAGAAAACGAATGATCCATTTATTGAAGTAGTTAAATAATTATTTCCGGCATCAAACTTTTGGTTAGAGGATACAAAAGGATTGCAAATTCCGATTAAACGAACAGTGAAACATCCTTTTGGAGATTACAGACATCCTGTGCAGTATTAAATATTGACGTGTAATAATTTTAAAATTGAACACTTAATTTATAAAAGATATGATTAAAGTAAAAAAAGGACATCTTGGAACATTGGTACTTCTGATTGTGAGTTTGTTCGCCACCGGAGCAAATCCTCTACAGAAAGTTGACCGGCCCAATATCGTATGGTTTGTTTGTGAAGACATCAGTCCGATGTTGCCTTTTTACGGCGATTCGACTGCTCACACTCCCAATCTGGATAAGTTGGCAAAAGAAAGCATGATTTTCGATAATTGCTATACCACTGTTGGGGTATGTGCGCCAAGTCGTTCCACCATAATTACCGGCATGTACCCAACATCCATTGGTACAATGGATATGCGAACAGCCCATGATGTTTTTAGTTTGGGGAAGCGAACTTATGCTACAACAAGTGTTGGTAACGATCTGGCTGGTAATCCAATCAGAGAGTATTCTGCCGTTATTCCCGAAAATGTAAAATGTTTTACAGAATATATGCGGGCAGCAGGATATTATTGTACCAACAATGATAAAACAGACTACCAGTTTGCTGCTCCTGTAACAGCTTGGGATGAAAATGACAGAACTGCTACCTGGGAAAATTGTCCTGCCGGAAAACCATTTTTCTCTATTTTTGAATTTCAAATTACTCATGAATCAAAAGTTTGGCTTAACAAGAATCTTCCACAAACTGTTTCTCCAAAGTCAGTACCCTTACCACCTTATTTCCCTGAAGATTCGATTGTCAGACAAGATGTAGCCCGCGTTTATTCAAATATAGAAATATTAGATAAACAGATTGGCAAAGCCATTCAAAAATTAAAAGATGCCGGATTGTACGACAAAACCATTATCATGTTTTGCAGTGATAATGGCGGTCCACTTCCTCGTGGAAAAAGAGAGGAGTATGATTCAGGTTTGAAGTTGCCATTTATAATGCGTTTCCCAAAAGGAGCAAATGCCGGCCGTGTTAGTCAAATGATTTCTTTCGTTGATTTGGCTCCTACAACTTTGTCATTGGCAGATATCAAACCTCCTGAATATATGCAGGGACAAGCTTTTTTGGGATCCTATAAATCGGCTCCGCGCAAATATATTTTCGGATCGAGCGACCGTTTTGATGAATTTTCAGACCGGATAAGGATTGTACGGGACAATAGATACTTGTTTGTAAAAAATTATCATCCGGAATTACCTCCTTACAAAGATGTTCGTTATCGAAAACAGATGGATATGATGATGGAGTTGTTGAAATTGCGTGATAATGGAAAGTTATCAGGACCAACTGCTCTGTGGTTTAGACCAACCAAAACAAAGGAAGAGTTTTATGACTGCCAAACCGATCCGTTCAACATGAATAATTTGATTGATAATCCTGAGTATGCCGATAAAATAAAGGAATTGAGAATTGCTTTGGATCAATGGAAATTGAAAGTGGGCGATATGGCTGCAATTCCGGAAGGACAGATGATTGCCCAAATGTGGCCAAACAATACTCAGCCGACAACTTTGAACCCGGAAATTTCTATTTTCAAAAACACGATTCAACTAACAGATTCAACCCCTGGTAGTTCAATAGCTTATATTCTTTCAGACAAAAAAATTGAACCAACTATTTACAATGATTGGCAACTTTATCATGAGCCGGTTAAAATAGGAAAAGTAAAATATCTTTATGTAATTGCCAACAGGATTGGATTTAAAGATAGCAAAATAATTACAAAGGAATTCAACTAAAATATCAGTATGAAAAGGAAATCGGTAATTGGGAAAGGCAAAATCATCTGTCTAATTTTTCTTGTTTTTGGGATGAATCTTTTTGCACAAACTGGGAAAAAGCTTTCTCTTGGCGATCAGGCAGTTTTTAAAGTTTTAAAAACAAAAGAACCAATCACAATTGATGGCAAAAAGAACGAAATCGCATGGAAGAACACTGAGGCTCGTTCGTTTGATTATTTTTACCGTATTGAGAAATCGGGAGATAAACAAAAGACCAAATTCAGAATGCTTTGGGACGAAGAAAATTTGTACGTGTTTTTTGAATGTGACGATCAATATATTACGGCCAGGGAAAAAAGCAGAGATGGGCAACCCTATTTGGACGATTGTGCCGAAATTTTTCTGATTCCTGTTCCTGACAGCCTGAACATGCACTTTGGTTTTGAAGTGAACCTGAATAAAGCATCGAATGACTTTATCTGGTTAAACAATTTTTACCAGGGGAAAAGTGGAATGGTTAAATCCTACAATCCGGAGTTTAAAGTGGGAGTATCAATAAACGGAACAGTAAATAATAATTCAGATATCGATAAAGGTTGGACGATGGAAATAGCCATTCCATTAAAACTTTTCAAGGGAGTCGATACCTTTTACCCTGTAAAAGGAGGGAACAAATGGGCTTTTCTGGCAGCCCGCCAAGATAGAAATGATGCCATCGGCGATCGGCGTTCAACATCAACTTTATTTCCGATTTATGACATTGGGAAAAGCGTTCATCAGCCCAACCGTTTCGGATTGATGGAATTTGTTGAATAATAAAGATCTTTAAGTATTAGCTCATAGTTGGCCTTATTTTGACAAAAAAGACAATTTCAAATTAAACGAAATAAGTGATCTTCCTTTCAAAATGAAAATTAAAAACAAATAAATTTAACTCAGTGAAAAATATAAAAATAAATGGTCTGTCTCTGCTTTTATTGATGTTGCTTATCTCTCTTAGTAGTGCAGGGCAACAACGTAAAAATGTTGTTTCAGAAAAAAAAGGGAAAGACATTCTGGGAAGGTCAGTATTAGAACAATGGAAATACGAACGTTTTGGAATGTTTATCCATTGGGGTGTTTATTCTGGTCCGTCGGGAGTCTTTCACGGGGAAACCTGTCCGGGTTTTTATGCCGAACATTTGATGCGGCTTTTCGAAATTCCGCTTGAGGTTTATAAAAAAGAGGTGGTTGCAAAGTTCAATCCTGTAAAATTTAATGCCGACGAGTGGGTGAAAACCTTAAAGAGTGCCGGAATGGGCTACATGGTCATCACTGCAAAACACCACGACGGGTTTGCTATGTTCGATTCGGATGTAACTGATTACAACATTGTTGATGCAACTCCTTTCCACCGCGACCCGATGGCTGAGCTGAAAAGAGCATGTGAGAAAGCAGGAGTATTATTCGGGTTTTACTATTCCCATGCGCAGGACTGGGCAGATCCCAATGGTGTGCGAAATACCTGGGACTTTGAAGGACAGCCAACTAAAAGACAATGGTTCAAAACCGATTCATCGTATTATCGTCGAATAAAAAAGTATTATTATCAGAAATCTATTCCTCAATTAATTGAGCTCATTAAAAAATATGATCCCGACATCATCTGGTTCGACACAGCAAACTGGGGACCTGAAGATTTAAATAAAGCTGTTGTTGATACCGCCTTAAAATATAAGCCGAATTTAATAATTAACAGTCGCGGCGCAGGAACCTACAGGGCGACCTATAAATCGACCAACGATAAACCCGTTGAGTTTCCTCACAAAGATGGTCTTTGGGAAGCAATTCCTTCAACTAACGAATCGTATGGCCATCATAAATTCGACCATACTCACCACTCCTCAGGATATCTGATTGAACTGATTGTTAAAGCAGCAGCGCAAGGTGGTAACATGTTGCTGAATATTGGTCCTAAAGGCGATGGAACTATCGATATTGTCGATCAGGGAATTTTGGGAGGAATAGGCGAATGGATGCAAACCAACGGAGAAGCAATTAAAGGGACAGAAAAAAATCCCCTGCCAACTCAATCGTTTGGCGAAATTACAAGAAAAGGAAACATATTATATTGTCATATTTTTCAGTGGCCGAAAGACGGAAAACTTATTGTTGCCGGTTTGACCTCAAAAGTACGAAAGGCATATCTCTTAACTAATCCTGAAGATAAAACATTGCCAGTGAACCGAATAAACCTTAACGATGTTGAAATCACGATTCCCGACTATCCTCAAGAGCGACCGGTAGCTGTTCTTGCTCTCGAGTGTGAAGATATTGTGCCGGCAAATACCAATCGGCTTCTGTTAACAAATATCCCCTACAACAAACTTCATGTTATCGATGCTGTTTTGCATGGGAAAAAACTGGCTTATGCCGGAGGAAACTGGCGGACAGATTTTCTGAAAGGTTGGGTTGGGGCCGACGATTACGCGCAGTGGGATATCCGTAACAATATCGATTCATTTTTCGATATTTATATCTCTTACGATGCCGATGTTAATTCAGATGGAAATAAATATGAAGTAATTATTGACGGGCAGCATTTCGAAAAAACAGTTGTTTCCGGGGCGCACAAAGAGCATTTGTATGTAGGGAGGGTAAAACTTAATCCCGGAAACCATCAGATAAAAGTTGCGGCTACCGGACAATTTAAAAATGAATTATTTCAACTCAGAGATTTAAGAATCGACCCTGTGAAAATTAAGGTTTCTTTGTAGAATAAAAAGATGAAACGACTATTACAATTGAATTTTGACTCATACAGCTTGTCCCTGTTTATTGGGAAATATGATTGTCAGAGCAGCTGGCGACTGGCTTTTAGCCCGGTTTTCCGGCCTTGTATCTAAAAATTTTAAATTTAAAAATATAAGCAAATGAAAAGAGGACAAATTATTACAATCAGTATTTTAATGGCAGGTACTCTGTTTAGTGCATGTCAGAGAACAAAAACCAGCGAACCTGTTCATCAACGACCCAATATTATATACATTATGGCCGACGACCATGCAAAAACGGCTATTAGTGCTTATGGCGGACTTTATGATTCGTTGGCTCCAACTCCCAATATCGATAGGTTGGCAAAGGAAGGAATGCTTTTTAATAATGTATTTTGTACCAACGCCATTTGCGGGCCAAGCCGGGCATCAATCATTACCGGCAAATACAGCAATGAAAATGGGTATTATAAAAACGAAAGTGGAGGCCAGTTTAATCCAAACCAGTGGACTTTCCCCGAAGAAATGCATAAAAACGGATATCAAACGGCTATGTTTGGTAAGTGGCATTTGGGCTCTGTGCCAAGAGGGTTCGACTACTTTAAATACCACGAAGGTGCCGGCCAACAAGGTTTCTACTGGAACCCGGTTTATAATGAGAACGGGAAAACGGTTACCGAAAAAGGATATGCTACCAACCTCACCGCTAATTTTGCCCTCGACTGGCTGAAAACTGCATCGAAAAGCGACAAACCCTTTTGCATGTTGTTGCAATTTAAAGCCCCGCACCGAAATTGGGACCCCGATACAAAATATGTCGATTTGTGGGAAGACATTGAAATGCCCTATCCGGAAACTTTTAACGACAACTACAAAACACGGGAGCAAACGGCAGGAAACACCGATATGACAATGGATTTCTTAAACCGGAAAGATATGAAACTCACACCTCCCGAGGGTTTGAAAGGCCGTGAACTGCAAAAATGGTATTCGTACGGAAACAAACGGGGAGAAAACTGGAAACCAAAACCGGGAATGACAGAAGAAGAATCGCGGAAATGGAAATTTCAGGTTTACATTAAAGACTATCTCGCCTGTATAAAATCTGTTGACGACAATGTGGGAAGGGTATTAAAATATTTAGACGACAATGGGCTGGCAGAAAATACAATCGTAATTTATACTGCCGACCAGGGATTTTATCTTGGCGAACATGGTTTTTTCGACAAGCGTTTTATTTACGAAGAATCGCTACGGATGCCATTTTTAGTACGTTATCCGGCAAAAGTAAAAGCTGGTTCGGTAAACAACGATATTATTACCAATATCGATTTTGCCCCAACTATTCTTGAAGCTGCCGGAATGAAAGCTCCCGAAGAAGTTCAGGGAACCAGTTTTTATTCTAACCTCTTAGGTAAAACCCCTGCCGACTGGCAAAACGAAATGTATTACCATTACTACGAATTTCCGTTTTGGCACCACGTGCAACCCCATTACGGAATCAGGAACGAAAGGTATAAACTTGCCCATTTTTATTATAACATTGATGTTTGGGAATTCTACGACCTTCAAAAAGACCCTAATGAGTTGAACAATGCGATAAATGCTCCGGAATATCAGGATGTTATTGCAAAAATGAAAGTGGAGCTTAGTAATCTTATGGTAAAATATAAGGACAATAAACCGCTGGGCGAATTCAAAAAAATTACCGACACCGATTTTGGCAAGGTTTCTAATTTTAAAGGTGGACATTAATAACATTTTTGAATATGATTAAGTTATATACTCTACTGGTTCTTTTGTTAGGATGTTCGACTCTACCCGCTGCAAATGGTGAAAAATTCATTCAACCCAATAATGAGAACATTGTTGTGGAAGGAGCATTTTTTGTTGAAAAGAGCAGCGAACGTGTAATAATTAATCGGTTCAACAACGAATTCCTGACCGATGAAAAGACGTTTGCAAATGCTGTAACAGCTAATACGCAATCTGGAGTTTCCATCTCGTTTTCCACTAACAGTACTGCTATTTCCGTTTTTTTTGAAGAGCGTGACGATGCCCAGCACCGTCAAAAAGTTTTTGGGATTTTTAAAAATGGCAAGTTTTTTAAAAAGGTAACCGGACTGGAGTTTACGCTTGAAAATCCGGATGAAAAGGCTTTTGTTGAATGGAAAATTGTCCTTCCCACGTTTTGTGGAATTCATTTCAAGGGCATTGAAATTGACGGAAATTCGGAACTAAAAAAGATAGAACCCAAACAGAAACCGGTTTATGTAGCCATTGGAAATTCAATAACACACGGTGTCGGGCAAAAAGGTGCAAGTTACTTATCCTATCCGTTTTTACTGGCAGAAAGTAAAAACTGGCAGTTGTACAACCTCGCAATCGGCGGTTCAAAAATTTCGTGGCCGGTGGCTAAATTGCTCACAAACAAAAAGGTGGACGTAATCACAATTTTGTGGGGATTCAACGACTGGAACTCTACTTTCACCATCAAAAATGAAATAAAGCCATACTATAAAAAGCTCGTCTCTGAGTTGAGAAAAGTTCAGCCCGAAGCAAAAATATACTGTATTTTGCCCACCATTAGCAAGAGTACTGCTCCAAAATACGGGAGCGATTCGTTAGAAGACATTAGAATTGCAGAGCGTGATGTTGCTCGCAAATTTCAGCAAAAAGGCGATTCAAAACTGTTTATTATTAACGGAAAGGAGTTAACAACCTTTGACGATTTAACCGATGGGGTGCACTTTTCGGTTGACGGAGCGGCAAGATTTGCAAAAGAATTAAATGAACGTGTTGAATTATAATTCAAACAAAAAACAGTATCGAATTCAATAAAACATTTTAAAATGATAAAAAAATCAGTCTTTATAATTGCTTTGTTTTTCTCATTCAGCGTTTTTGCACAGAAAATGAATGTGCTCTTTATTGCGGTTGACGACCTAAAACCGCTGCTGGGTTGTTACGGTATTTCCGAAATAAAATCGCCAAACATCGACCGGCTGGCAAAGTCGGGGACTGTTTTTTTGAATAACCATTGCCAGCAGGCGGTTTGTTCGCCTTCGCGTGCCAGTTTAATGTTTGGCCTTCGTCCCGACAAAACTAAAGTCTGGGACTTAAAAACCCCGGTACGAACTGCCACAAAAAACGATAAAACCGTGGCTCAACAATTTAAAGAGAATGGTTACGAAGCGGTGGCATTCGGGAAGATTTTTCACATTAGCATGGCCGATAAAGGGCACGATTCGAAATCGTGGTCGATTTCATATTCCAAAGTAAATGTTTCGAACTACCCCAAAGAGACAGGCGAACCATTTGGCGGGCATTTTCAAAATCCTGTGCTGAAAGAAAAGATGACAGAGTTTTATGAGAAACAAATCAGCGAGGGGAAAAAGCCGGGAAAAGCACGTGGCAACACACTGGCAAAAATGAAAGTTTCGACTGAAATGTTGGATGTTTCGGATGAAGCTTATGGCGATGGACAAATTGCAAATAATGCGGTTGAAATGATTGACCAACTAGCAAACAAAGAGAAACCATTTTTTATTGCCGTGGGTTTTAAAAAACCGCACCTGCCATTTGTGGCACCAAAAAAATACTGGGATTTATACAACCGCGATAAAATAGAGTTAGCCAACTGGCAGAAAAAGCCGGAAGGTGCACCCGATTTTGCCATGCACAGTTGGGGCGAGCTAAAATCGTATTCCGACATTAAACCCAATATTCTTCCTTCCGGAATTTTAAACGATACGAAGCAGCGCGAACTGATTCACGGCTACATGGCAGCCGTTTCGTACACCGATGCACAAATTGGGAAACTGCTCGACGAGCTGGAAAAACAAGGGGTTGCCGATAACACAATTATTGTTTTGTGGGGCGACCACGGCTGGCATCTCGGCGACCACGGAATTTGGTGCAAGCACTCCAATTTCGAGCAGGCAACCCATTCGCCACTAATCTTTTCAGCTCCCGGCACAAAAGCGGGAAACAAAAATAGTTCGCCCACCGAGTTTGTAGATATCTTCCCGACACTTTGCGATTTAGCTGAAATTGGCACACCCGATAATCTCGACGGAGTTTCTTTAAAACCAATTCTTACGGGTGAGAAAACAAAAGTAAAAGATTTTGCAATCAGCCAGTACCCGCGCGGCCCCCGAATGGGATATTCGCTGCGCAACGAAAGATACCGCTACACCGCTTGGTTCGAAATTGATTATAGAAAGGGCGAAAAAGCAACTTCAGAAAACTTAATTGCCGAGGAGTTGTACGATTATAAAACCGATTACGATGAAACGGTAAATCATGCTGACGAGAAATCGTATAAAAAAATTAAAAAAGATTTAGCCGGCAAGTTGATGGGGTTTTTGAAAAATTGAAGAATTATTCAACGGGCAGCATTGTTGAAATAAAGTGCCAATGACAGATTTTTAGGACCCTGAATCAAGTTCAGGGTGACGTTATGAGGTAGTATCACGGTTAGTAGATAACGTCATGCTGAACTTGATTCAGCATCTGTTAACAGTCATGCCAAAATAATGATATTGAAAAGTTAGTAGATAACGTCATGCTGAACTTGATTCAGCATCTCATCCAATTTTCATCTTCGCTTTTGGGAGGGAGATTCCTCACTACGTTCGGAATGACAGCATAATTAATTAACAACATTTACAAAATGAAAAAATCCATTTTTACATTACTGTTTTTATTCGTTTCAGTATTTTTATTTGCACAAAACAAACCAAATGTACTCTTCTTTTTGGTTGACGATTTGGGCTGGAACGACATTGGTACAAACGGTTCGAAATTATACGAAACCCCAAACATCGATAAATTGGCCAACGAATCGATGAATTTTAACAATGCTTATGCTGCCTATCCGCGTTGTGTGCCTTCGCGGTTTGCAATGATGACCGGGCAACATCCTGCACGCAACCGAAAAAGTGATGCAAGGTTTACAACTGTTGGGCGGGTTACTTTGGGCAAAGCCATGAAGGAAAACGGCTACGGAACCTATTTTGCCGGGAAATGGCATTTGGGACGTACCGAAGCAGAATGGCCACACAATCAGGGTTTCGATGTGAATATTGGGGGATGCGCTGCCGGAGCTCCCGGCTCCTACTTTTTTCCTTATCACGATCCAACGAAAAGCAAAAATAATGTTCCTTATTACGGATTGGAAGAAGGTATAAAAGGCGAATACATTACCGACCGTTTAACCGATGAAACCATAAAATATATCGACAAAAATAATCCAGAGAAAACGGGGAAACCGTTTTTTGTATATCTCTCGCACTATGCGGTACACACGCCTTTACAAGCAAAACCCGAATTAGTTGAACATTTCAAAAAGAAAGTTAAAACCCTTCATTTCGAAGGGAAATCTTACTTTTTTGGGCCCGACGGGCGTGTAAAAATGCGGCAAGACAATGCCATTTATGCAGCAATGGTAGCGGGCATGGACGAGAGTTTGGGACGGATTGTAGCCAAACTGAAAGAGTTGGGTATTTACGAGAATACAATCATAATTTTTACTTCCGACCACGGAGGATTATCAAACTCGGGGCTGGAAAATAAACGAGCTTTGGCAACAACAAACAAACCACTGCGTGCCGGGAAAGGGCATATTTACGAAGGAGGGATAAAAGTGCCTGTATTTGTTCGCTGGCCGGGGGTGGTAGAAAAAAAGGAGATAGCAGAATCGGTGATTACCGGAATGGATTACTATCCTACTATTTTGGAAATGTGCGGGCTGCCTTCAGAACCCGAAAACCATATCGATGGCGTGAGTTTTGTGCCCGCACTAAAAGGGGAAGAGATGAATACCGACCGGCCATTTTACTGGCATCAAACTGCTGCACGGCCAACCAGCACCGGCGACCATAACAGTTCCGTAATTCGGGTTGGAAATTATAAATTGCACCACTTTCTCGACGATGACAGGATTGAACTTTACGATTTGGAAAAAGATCCGTATGAAAAAAATAACATTGCTAAAGAGTCTCCGGATATTACTTCGAAACTCGATAAAAAGTTAAGCAATTGGAAAAAAGAGGTGAACGCCGCTGAAGTAAAAAAAGGGAAAAACAAGTCTAATAAGAAATGACAGGAAGTTGAATGAAGTGAAATATTTTATTGGGAAAATGTTATTTATTAACCACAAAGCTAATTCAAAACGTTTTCCCCTCGTGGGGGGAAATGTCGAAAACAAAGGGGTAGAAAAACTAATATAAATCAAACCTGTCTTTGGCAGTGAAGTCTCCCAACGGGATCGCTTTGCGGGAAGGATGTGTTTAAAGAAGTAGTAGCTTTGCACCATTCACTCTTCGACTCCGCTCAGAGTGACAATAGAAACTGCAAACAATTCAATAAGTAATTAATGATTTAAAGAAAGACAAAATGAAAAAGAGGTTTGATAAAATACCGACACTGCTACTTTTACTCTTTGGTATTCTATTGGATGTAAATGTAAAAGCAGAGGGAAATCATCCAAATATCCTGTTCATTTTTGTTGATGACCTAAATACTCAACTACACTGTTATGGCAACGAAACCGTGAAATCTCCCAACATCGATAAACTGGCAGAAAGTGGTACAATGTTTACCCGTGCCTATTGTCAATGGGCTGTTTGCGGACCATCGCGGGCAAGTATTTTAAGCGGGCAGATGCCATCGCAAACCGGAATCCGGAATTTAATAACCCAAATCAGAGATGTTAACCCAAACATAGTTACCCTACCGCAATATTTTAAAACCCGGGGATATACAACCGCAGCCATGGGAAAAGTTTTCGACCCACGCAATGTGGACTCAGGGCACGACACTAAATCGTGGAGTGTGCCGTACAATAAAAAATATAAATATCCTCCTGAATATGGTCCGTTTGTAAAAGGCCAGTACCGCGTAACTTATAATACTGCCACCGAAATGGGCCCCGAGGGAGTTGGAGATGACGGATACATCGATGGTCAAATTTGTTTGGATGCCCTGTCGAAAATGGAAAATTTCGCCAACAGTCCCGATAAACCATTCTTCCTTGCCGTTGGATTTAAGAAACCACATGTCCCGTTTATTTCTCCAAAAAAATACTGGGATTTATATGAACGTGATTCGTTAAAGCTGGCACCTTTCCAACGCCATGCAGAAGATAGCCCCGACTTTGTATATTTTAAACCCGAGCCGGCACAATACGATGACATTCCCGATTTTTGGACCTTCGACGATATCGATTTAGGCGATGATATTTTAGAACCCAATACACAACGAAAACTAATCCACGGCTATTATGCCTGCATTTCGTATGTTGATGCACAGGTTGGGAAATTGATGGATAAATTGGACGAACTCAACCTCCGCGAAAATACAATTGTTGTTTTGCTGGGCGACCACGGTTACCATTTGGGCGACCACAACCAGTGGGGAAAACACACGCAATTCGAAAATGCAACGCATGCTCCGTTAATTATTCACAATCCAAATAGTTCGGGCTCGCAATGCAATTTGCCTGTCGATTTTCTGGACATTTACCCCACATTAACATCGTTGGTTTTTAACGAACGGCCTGCACATTTAACAGGGAAAGATTTAACTCCGCTACTCGAAGGGGCGAACCCGGAATTACGTCCTGCCGTTACAGAATATCGTGCCGGAGGACACGCTTCCTACACCTTTCGGAACGAACGTTATCGGTTAACCCTTTGGCTCAAAACCTCAAATACCCGTATCGACGTTGTTCCGTGGAGTGCCAATTTGATTTTTGAAGGAGAACTTTACGATTATCAAACCGACTCTCTTGAAACTCAAAACATTTACAATTTGCCCGAATCGCAAGAAATTATTGATGAGTTGCTACAAGATTCAAAAAGTTGGTGGAACTATCAATACAATAAAATACAGGGCATTTCAACAGGGGCAGCAATTCAAAAAAGAGAGATTCTTCCGTTTCAAAACCCGGTTACAAATTTTCTCCCACTTCCACCAAATTATGGCGAAGTTAATTTAAGGATTTACGATTTACGGGGAAATTTGGTGTTGCAAAAACAAAATCAAATGAACAATATTTATGTTGGCAATCTGAAAACAGGACAATATTTAGTTTTGCTCGAATGGGAAGAATCGGATGAAGTGCTTAATTTTAAAATGGTAAAGATATAGAAGCCCCACCCAGCCTCCCCTGAGGTGAGGAGTGAGAAAAGAAAGAGACATTAATTTAGCAGATTCTTATAGTCCCCTTTGGGGGGATTTAGGGGGTCGAAAGAGACAACTATGAAAAGAAGCATTATACAATTAATTATCGCAGGTTTGTTTATCACAGCAAACTCAGTTCTAGCGCAGCAAACCCCCAACTATTTTTTTGATAACTGGAAGCCTAAAACTTTTCAAATACCTGAAAAGACTGAGAGTATAGAATTTGAAAATGGCAATGCAAATTACTCCGTTTCAATTTTTCAGGACGATACAAT
>JAKIST010000065.1 GCA_021648495.1 Draconibacterium sp. | reverse complement strand
ACCTGCTCCAACGATTCATCGATAAAAGTGGCAGTAAAACGGAAACTGTGCAACGATTTGTCCTTGGCAACAATATCAACATTGTACCATTTTTCTAGCCGCTGGATTACTTTATCAATTGGGTCGCCATAAAAAACAATATATCCATTTTTCCAACCGGTATATTTTTCCATGTGCAAATTGGTAGAGAGGTACAATTTCTTCTCATCCGAATTGTACTCAACGGCTTCATTTGGTTTAAGTACAATTAATTCTTTTTGTCCTCCAACATAATTTTTTAACAGGCTAACTTTTCCTTTAACAAGTGCAACCGTTACCGAGTTGTATCCTTCGTAGGCCGTAACATTAAAAGAGGTACCATAAACTTTTACGTCTAACTCGGAGGTGTTTACAATAAATGGTTTTTCCTCATTCTTTGTTACTTCAAAATAACCCTCGCCGTTAAGTTCCACTTTTCGTTCATCCATGTTTAAAAAAGAGGCCGGGAAACGCAGTGTACTTCCCGAATTGAGCCAAACTGTCGAACCATCGGCAAGTATTAATTTTGTCTGAGTACCAAAAGCTGCTTTTACCTCCTGATATACAATTTGTTCGGCTATTGTATTCGGGGTTTTTGTTTGAATAAAATAATTGAAAACGAAATTGAGGGAGAACGATAAAATCAAAATTGCCGCTGCCTGCCGTAAATAACTTATCCACCGTTTATTCGATTTCAAAGAAGATATCTTCTTTTTTGTCATTAGCAATGAAGATTCTACATCTATTGTTTTCGACAAAATCAGCTCTTCCGACATTTTCCATAATTTGAGATATGCATCAAATTCTTTTTTGTTTTCTTCTGAGGTCGAAATCCAATTATTTAAAATTTTTTGCTCATCAGAATTTAATTTTCCGGTTATCTTTTTTGTAATTATTCGCTTGATTTGCTGATTGTCGATCATTATTATTTGCATGATTTGTTTTATGACGAATTTGGAGGGGGTGTACCCTATGTGTAAGAAGAAAAATAATAAGAGATTAAAACCGCGTTAGTTTGAATAGAATAATAATTATGGGGAGGTAATCTTTCAACTCTTTCCGCAGTTTTTTTAATGCCCGGCTAATCAATGCCTCCACAGCTTTAACCGTGATATTCATTTTTTCAGCAATTTCGCTGTAAGTGAGATTTTCAAACCGGCTGTATTCGAATGCCATCCTGCTTCTTTCGGGGAGCGATGATAAAACTACAACGAGCCTCTCTTCAAATTCGCGTGATAATAGATAGTATTCAGAACTGGAATCTTGTGATTTTAGTTCGGAATTTTCATTTAAGTTCTCTATCGATTTTGTTTTCCGAAGGTGATCGATACATTTATTGCGTACTGAAAAAGATAAATAAGCGGGCAGTTTTTTAATGTTTCCTGCATCCCCGCGATTCTCCCATAATTTTATAAAACAATCTTGAACGAGACTTTGTGCCAGATCGATATCGTTAATGTAAGCCGCTGCCTGAGCGCACAAAGCTTTGTAATATTTTCTGAAAATAAAATCGAAAGCTCTTTCCTGCCCCCGTTGAAGTTCCGATAATAAAAATTCATTTGTCTCTGGTTTTCCGATTCTCATGTTGCAAATTCACATTTCAAAAATAGATAAATTAGATCAACATTGTTTGATTTATTAAAATATTTAAAAACATTGGTATCCGGCAAAAGTTTTGAGATTGCTTCGTTATGCTGCCAATGACAGATTTCCCCAAGACTTCGACTTTCCCAAGTCGAAGAAAATATGTCGGACTTAGCGCCATAGGCATCCCCCTTTGGGAAAAGTCCGGCTCCCGGGACTGTCATTTCCTCATTATGCCCAAAATATTTGGGTGAACTCTTGCAATGTCGCGCGTTTCAAATAAAAAAAACATTAGTTTTAGGTCATTGCAACCGCGAGGAACGAAGCGGGAAGCAATCTGTTTCAATATACTCATCTTTACCGGACAACAATGATTTTCAAAGAAAGATCTTGTAAATGTTGAAAATTCCACGAATAATCTTTGCAATATTTTACGAATATAAAACTGGCATCTTTTCGCAAAAATAGTTAATGGAATATTAAATGGAAAGCAGTGTTTCTCACCAATGAATAGGTTCGGTGTGCACTGTTGATTCAAACCCGTATTCTTCTTTTAAAGCATTCTCAATCATTGTACAAATGTTGTGTGCCTCTTCAATTGTCATTTTTGGCGGCAATTTAATATGGCAACTTAATTCGGAGTGATGACCGTAATTGTGAATGTGAATATGATGCAAATAAATGGGTTGAGTATTTACTTTTTGAGCGGTTTCACGAATGGAGAGCAGTAATTCGGGCGAAGGGCTTTCACCTAAAAGCGACTTAATTTCTTTCGCCATTATTTCGTAGCTGGCCCAAGCAATCATCAATGCAACAATAAAACCTAAAACGGCATCGGTCCACCAGAAATATTTCCCAACAGCAATACCAATTAAAATTACTATCGACGAAAGTGAATCGGTCCGGTGGTGCCAGGCATCGGCTTTTAATATTGTGGAACCCGATTTTTTGGCTGCCCAAAATGCATATTGCGCCATTGCTTCTTTAACTACAATTGAAATAATGGTAACTACCCAGGCAACGGTGCCAAATATTGTTTTTTCTTTTGTCCCAAATTTTTCGATTGCACTTAAAATAAAGTCGAAAGCAACAATGGCAAGCAAAACCCCAATAATTATTGCTGCAATATGTTCGGCACGTCCATGTCCAAAAGGATGTTCTTCGTCGGCAGGTTTTTGCGAAATTTTACCGCCAACTAAAACAATTACCGACGAAACGGAGTCTGTTAAAGTGTGCCACGCATCGGCAATTAGAGCCAGTGAACCTGTAACAATCCCCGCCCAGTATTTTAACCCAAACAAAATAATATTTCCAATTATTGAAAGCCAGCCTTCTCGCGAGATGTATTTGTTCCTGTTGTTCATGAAATTTAAAATTAGCAAAAAGAGCCAAATAATAGAAAAGTTTATTTTTTTTGAAGAAGATTGTTTAACAAGGGTTTGTAGTTTCTGCCAATGGGAAGTTTTTTTCCATCGATTTCAACAAAACCCGCACCAACCGATTCAATTTTGGGAATGGAAACAATGTAGCTTCTGTGAATTTGTAAAAAATGATTTTCTGGTAAAGTTTCGGCCAAATTGCTAATTCGTTCTTTGGTTACAATCTTTTTTTTAGTAGTGAAAGCAATTAAATAATCGCCCAAACTTTCGAAATAAAGGATATCGCACAAATTTACTTTGTGGTGTTTTTTATCGGCTTTAAAAAAAATAAATTCGCGCTGTTTTGATCCTATTTCAGCAATATTTTGTTGACTGTTTTTTACTGAACTTTGTTCCAGGAAATTGTTGATTGCTTTTGTAAACCGTTCAAACGAAATAGGTTTTAACAAATAATCCACAACTTGCAAATCAAATGCATCAACGGCATAATCGCGGTAAGCCGTTGTAAATATTACTTTTGGCGGGTGGCCCAGCGAACGGACGAATTCAACTCCGGTAATTTGTGGCAGCTGGATATCGCAAAAAAGTAGGTCGATCTTTTCTTCCGAAATAATTGGCATCGCTTCCAGTGCATTTCCACATTCGGCAACAATCTCGAAATCGGTAAATGCTGAAAGATGATTTTTAATCACCCGGATTGCAATGGGTTCGTCGTCGATAATTATGCATTTGTACATAAGCTAATCTTCCAGTTCGAGGGTTAAATGTACTGAAAAAGTTTTGTCGGCAGCATCAATTTTAAGAATGTATTTTTCGGGATAAACAATATCCAACCTCTTTTTTACATTTTTTAACCCAATTCCTTTGGTATAATTTTCATTTTTGCCGGCTTCCGGGTTTTTTGTGTTTTCAATGCTGAACACAAGGTTTTTGCCTGTTAATGCCAATTTAATTTTCACAAAAGCTATTCCTGGAAATTTACTAACACCGTGTTTAAATGCATTCTCAATAAACGGAAGAAGAATAAGTGGGGTAATTTTTAAAACGGGTGTTTTATTCGGAAAATCGACTTTTAGTTTCAATTTATCGGAATACCTTATTTTTTCAATTTCAATATAATTATTAAGGTTGTGGATTTCTTCTGAAAGCAGCACCGTTTTTTCATCGCAACGGTATAAAATATAGTCTAAAATTTCGGAAAGGCGCAAAACCAGATCTGGAGCATCATCCGATTTTTCGAGTGTTAATCCATATAAATTATTTAAAGTATTGAACAGGAAATGTGGATGGATTTGTGCTTTCAAAAGTTTAAGTTCAGCTTCTTTCAATTTTAGCTCGGTTTCAAACCTTTTCTTGTTAAGTTCAATATTTTTAGTTTGTATTTGGAAAGAGCGACGGAACAACATAATTGCAGTAGCAATAACTATAATGAAATAAAGTCCTACAAAAAGGAGAACTGCATCGAATGAGGATGGATCCATTTTGTATATCTTGTAGTTACCGATAAAAATAAAAACAGCGAGGGAAATAAACAGTTCGAGCCAGATTGAAACTACCAGCGTATAAAAGGAAAGTAGAATAAATTTTCCATATTTTTTAGTGAAAAGGAAACGGGGAATTAAATAGTAATTAATAAAATAAGTAGTTGCAATTGAAAGTGGGAAAAGCATCGATGCAAAGATGATTGTAACAGAATAATCGCGGTTTGCACGGCCGTAAAAAACGATAAAAAACACGTAGGCAAGCACCCAGAATAAAATATGGGAGAGAATTCTATGTACTTTAATTTTTTTATTCATTGCAGCAAATCAGATTTCGAATAAATATCACACCTTTTTATTTGAATTACAATTTTTGTCGATGAACTTCTTGATTTAAGTACAAAACAACATTATGGTATCGGTTATCTCTGCTTTTGTGAATTCTGGTTGTTCAAATATTAATTTTGGTTATTTATCGACAAAACTTTCGAAAGTTTTGATATTCGTATAGTATTGTGCCAGTATTAATTTTAAAACACTAAAATCATGAATGTTATTGAATTATTTAAAATGGGTGGTGTATGGTTTATGTCAATTGTTACGATATTTGGAATGGGTATGCTTCTCTATTCTGTAAAAATTGTAATTGAGGTATTTGTAAAAAAAGAGTACGATGGAAAAGGTGTTAATTACATTTTAATGTTTGGAAGTCTTGCGTTTATTATTGGCTTGCTTGGTCAGGCAGTTGGTATGTTCGAGGCATTTGCTGCCATTCAAGCTGCCGGCGATATTTCTCCGGCATTAATTGCAGGTGGATTAAGGGTAAGTATGATTACGCCGTTTTATGGAATAATCTATTTTATTCTTTCCATTCCGATTTGGGTGGTTTTACGCGAAAAAATAAAAATGCACAAACAAGATTGAACCTACTTCGTGAAGCCAAAAAGAACTTTATTGCAAGAGTTCACGTAATTTTATTGAATACAATGAGATGCCCAAAGAATAAGATCTGTCATTGGTAGGGTCCACCCAATTTTTATTGGGCATAATGAGGAAATGACAGTACCGGGAGTCGGACTTTTCCCAAAGGCTCCGAAGGAATGCCAATGGCAGATGCCTATGGCGCTAAGTCCGACATATTTTCTTCGACTTAGGAAAGTCGAAGTCCTGGGGAAATCTGTCATTGGCAGGGTTCATCCAAATCTAACCATTCTTTTTAATCGTCATCGTCATCTTTCCCGCTATATTTCACCGGGTACGGCTTGTTTTTGTTTGTGGCATTCCAAAGAATCCGGTTGAAAAGGGCATCGTCGCCAGCATCAATTTTATCGAACTGTGGTTCCATGCTTTTTTTTGCAAAATGAAGTGCTGTTCCTTTTAATTGCGATAAATCTTTATTCATTTCATCTAAAGGAGTTTCATTTAATACCGAATTGAATGGTTTATAATTTGGCACATCAGAAAAACAATCAAACATTGGCATGGCGGTAGCATCCATAATATTCATTGGGGGAAGCCCAAGGATTTGTTCAATGGTACGGATTAGCGAAATCTGGTTGTAATTCGTCCGTACCGTTTTGTTCAATTTCGAATAAGGACTTGCAATCAAGCCAACTGTGCGGTAAGCCGAAACATGGTCCCAGCCTGCCTGCGAGTCGTCTTCGGTTATAAAAACCGCTGTGTTTTTCCAGAAACGGCTATTCGAAATGGCCTCTAAAATCTGTCCCAGTGCCAAGTCGTTGTCGGCTACCATTGCCCGGGGTGTGGGTAGTCCCGGGCGCGTTCCGGCGGTGTGGTCGTTTGAAAGTGCCATAATTATCAGTTCGGGCCACTCATCGCCGGGACGGCTTTCATACTCTTTCATTTCATCGATAAACGCTTTTGCACGAAGCACATCCGGAACTAAGTGGCTGTCGCTTGCGGGGAAATTTGGGCTTAAAATATTTCTGACTGGATCAATGGTCGTATGGTTTGTGAATTTGAGTGTTTCCCCTTTTTTGAACGCTTTGTAAATCGATCCCCAGGTGACATTCTTATCAGCAAACTCGGGTTCGCAGGCTTCCCCGTAAATCCGTACACTTTTCCCGTGGTGCCGTGCATTGTCCCAGATAAAACCGGTAGGGGAATATACCAGCGCATCCTTCTGTACATGTGGATAACTGCGGAACCAGGCGCGTACACTTTTTTCAATATAGTCGGTAACAATAGCCATATCTGTCCACTGGTGGCCCTCGGCCGAACATTTCCCCGAAACATAATAATTATCCAACAATAAAAAATCATCGGTTATTTTATGGGTATTTGGCGTAACTTCCTTTCCAAAAACACACAATGAGGGATCGCCATCACCTTTTTTTACATCACCTAGAATTTGGTCGTAAGTACGGTTCTCTTTGATAATATAAACCACATGTTTAAAAACTGAAGGTTCTCCCAATCTTGCAGGAACCGGAACCGGGACTGCATTTTTCCTTGGCAATTTTTCTGAAAGCGCAATCCTGAAAAATTGATTTGTTTCTTTTACGCGTTTGGTGTAACGCGACAATTGATTTTTATCGGGCACAGGAATAATAGAAACAGAGGCCATCATTCGGTGGCTGTTGTACGAAACTGTACCTGTGGATTCTGAAATATTTGGAGTTCTTGCACCTTCGGCTTCAATGTTGGGGACAAATAACAGGCTGTCGTTATAAATGCACACTGCCCCGGGATAAGCGCCAGTTGGGATAAACCCAATTGTTCTACTTTGTTTTTCGCTTGAAGTTGCCGATGAAAGGTTTCCCAGTTCTACAACTGCAACTGCATTGTCCATTCCGTTGGCAACAAAAAGTGTTTTCCCATCACCCAAAATCCCCAATCCGTTTGGCGAATCTCCCCAATATTGATTCTTCTCATTTCCTAAACGTACTGAAATAGTTTCCGAAATAGCATCTGTTTTTGTATTTATTACCGAAACTGCATCGCTGTTTGCATTAGCAACATAAATAAACTTTTCATCTGGGCCCGAAACGATATCGTTGGGGTGTAATCCAATAGTTATTTCTTTAATGAACTTGCCCGATTTGGGTTCAAAAATTGAAACTGTCCCTTCACGGACAGCTCCCGTCTCGGGGTCAACTTTGGCACTTCCCCAAGGAACTCCTGCTACGTTTTTGTCATTTTCACCGGGAATTCCTCCTGCCCAGTTTGTAACATATAATTTGCCATTTGCTTTCGCTATTCCGTAGGGCGCAACTCCTGTTGGGACCGACCAAATGGTTTCGCCTGTGGTTTCATCCAGTTTTTCTAATGTATTATTTCCGTTTAAAACAACATACAACATTGTAGAACCAGATTCCTGCGTTAGCAGCACTTCATTTGGCAGAGCTGTTTTTGCCGGTGCAACTGCATTAAATTCGAATATTTTTACAATTTTTGCTTTGCTATTGTCCCATTCAGCCTTTATTACAAACGATTTTCCTGCCCCCGCAGCGCTCCAGAAAAGTTCCTGTTTATTGTTTGATATTTGCCAGCTGATTCCAGAGAATGTATTCGATACATTTTCTCTTCCAAAAAAACTTTTCAAAGTCGTCCGGCTAATTATTTTTTTACTTTTTGTTGAAAGAATAACTATTGAATAGCGGCCTTCCACAGCCACCCATTTCCCATCGGGTGACACCGCACAGTCGAATGCATGGTTTTCAAGCCCGGAATCGCCAAAATATATTTGTTCCCCGGCCGGATCGATCCAGCGGTTGTAAGGCATTGTTATGGGCAGGTTGTTGTTTGCCAATGTTTCTTTTTCGTAAGAACTGAGATATTTGGCTTGTTGCCTTTTATTTTTTCTGCTTTGTGCAAAAGAGGGTGAAGTAACCAGGATTGTCAGGATTAAAAGGGATATTATCCGGAATAAATTTTTCATGCTAATTTTTGTTTTGAATAGTTTAACACGTCTAAAGTAAAAGTGTTTTATTGATTTTTAAATTATCGCAATTATATAAAAACTATGAGAACTGTACATCACATAAATCGAATTTTTTTAATGTTTTTTATATTTCAAATTGCAGCGATATCCAAACCGAGCGACCAATGCCATCAACTCCCGAACCATGAATTCGATAAGCTTGATTGAAAATATTTTGAATACCCGAATGCAATGAAATTTTGTTCCAGTAGTATCCCGCTTTAAAATTTAAAATATCCCATCCGGGAGTTCCACCTTCGGAGATCCGGTGGTCATCGATGTCTCCGGGAGAAAGTCGGTCTTGCTTTGTAGCAAACAGAAACTCGGCTTCGCAAAATAACTGCGATTTTGAATACCTCAATGCCAGTTTCCCGTTTAATGGAGGAATGCGCCGCATGGGTTCATTGTTTTCTATGTTTTTCCCATATAACCAGGTTAAGCTATTTATTAATGATAATTGTGAATTCAGCTTAAGTCCCGATTCAGTTTCAATTCCAAAAATATTCGATCTCGCCAGGTTTTCCTTTGTATAAACACGTTCACCATTAATAAAATCATCTCCTTTATATTTTGTTTTCACTCTAACAATCTGGTCTTTTAACCGAGTATTGAATGCAAACAATGAAAAAGAAAATTTGTCGGTAAGTTTTTTATATCCTGTTTCGAAGGTGAGCGTTTTTTCGGGGGAGAGGTTTTGGGAAGGTATTTCGATGCCGTAATCGAACAATCCAAAACTGCTTATGTCGTTGATGTTTGGAGCGCGAAATGCGGTATTTACGGAGAGAATATAGTTGTCCGATTTGTTGGGCAGGTACTGAAATGAGAAATTTCCAACAATAGATTGAGGGTTTAGGGTAACTTTTCCAAATTGCTCATCTACCGAATTAATTTGATTCGCGTTAAAACGGACTCCAAGTTGCAAACGGATTTTTTCAAAAATTACAGAGTGCTGACTAAAAAGTGCGAGGTTGTCCATTTTTGAATTATCCGGGTACAAACCACGTTTTTCGGTTTGTTCTCCTGTTTCCGCAACGGTTTCAATTTTTGATGAATGAATGATGTCGGAGTAAAATTCCAGTCCCGAAACGGCACTCCATTTTTTGCTGAATTCAGAAAAATTATCAAGAACAAGTCCGTAATTTTTTACAACATCATTTTCTGTATTAAAGGTTGGAGATTCCTGCTTCTGAATTATTCTTGTTTCATCGGAGAGTTGGTTGGAAACGGTGAAACTTACTTTTTTGAAAATAGGGGAGTCCCCAAAATATTCGACTTTAGAATAAAATAAACGATGGATTTGAGGATCGAATTTATAGGTTTTGAATCCTCGTTGTGCAACCTGGTCGTACCGGGGCACATCGTTTTGAATAAGGTAATTAAACGCTGAGGTAATTAGCCAATTATCAGCGAGCCGCAGTTTAGCTTTAAAATTTGTTCCAGTCTCGTTGTAACCCGAAGGCCGCTCGTAGCCAAGATCTCCTCCGGCATACAAATCGCCAAAATATTTATGGTTTACACTTCCTGAAATGGCAAAATTCTGTGATTGGAATTCCAAGCCACCACTACCTGATTGTTCCATACCTTTGTCCATGAGTTTTAATTTGCCTCTTCCTTTTAATCGTGGTTTACCAATATAAAATTCCGGAGATTTTGTAATTACGTTTATTACGCCACCGAGTGCATCACTCCCGTAAAGTACCGAACCTTTTCCGCGAATTACTTCGACCTGGTTCACCGAAAAAACATCGATAGTATTAAAATACTGGTTTGGTCCGTAACGAAATGCTGCGTTGTTTAAACGAATGCCATCAACTAAAAGTAAAGTTTGATTACCAGTTAAACCGCGTAAAAATGGTGAGCCGCCACCGTGATTGGTTTTTTGTATCCAAACGCCTGGCATACCAATCAATGCTTCAGCCATGGAACGTGGATTGTTGATTTGTAATTCCTCGTTGGTCAAAACAGAAACTGCTTCTGGTATTTTATGTGAAAAAAGTTTGTTTTTTGTAGCGGTAATTATAATGCTCTTATTTAGATGAATAGTAGTTGGCTGAAGTTTAATTTTCAATTCATTTTTTGCTGCCCCGCTCGAAAGATCAAGTTGGATACTTTCAAAACCTAAGCAGGAAACGAGTATTGAAAAAGTTTGTTTTTTAGAATAGTTTATGGTGAATTTACCTTCATCGTTTGAAACCGTTCCAAGAGTTGAATTCACAATTGAAACATTTGCATTCGAGATGGGATTATTGTCCTCTTTATTTAAAATAACTCCTTGAATTGATTGTGAAAAAAGCTGCCCCATTGAAAGCACAGCTATTGATAGTGTTAAAATTATTCGATACATATTAATTCTTTCTTTTCTCCCTGTTTCTCAACCGATCTTCATCTCGTTCCTTACTTTCGCGTATCATATCTTCTTTGTTGTCCATTATTGGCGACTCTTTTAATGCTTTCCAGTTAAAATTTTCGTTGAATGGATCCAGTGCTTTTTGGGGATTGAAAACCCGTGCATCAACAGCAACTGCCGAGTAGGGTTCGAAATTAGGTGTTTCGGTAAAAAAATCGGCGAGGTCGCTTGCCCCGGCATCGTACTGGTTTAAATAAGGCAGCCCCAAAATGTTCCAGAAAGTTTTAAAAATACTCCCAAAACTGTTGTGAACATGGCTTACATTATTTTTTTTCACCCATGGCGAGGCCAGCATTAAAATACTGCGGTGTGCATCCACGTGGTCAACCCCGTTTTGCGCGTCATCTTCGGTAATTACAATCAGCATATTTTTCCAATAAGGCGTGTGCGATAAAAACTCAACTATTCGTCCCACCGCCAAATCGTTGTCGGCCATGTAACTTTCGCGAAACGGGTAGCCCGCTTCCGGTCGCTCACCGGCACCGTGGTCGTTCGGGATAATTACAGTTAAAAGTGCTGGCATGGTATCTTGTCCACTCATCCATTTTTCGTTGAATTCTTTTTGAAACTGGTCAATCCTGAATTGGTCTGGGATTGCGGTATTGTAGGTTGGGTACTGTTTAGATGTGCGATCCCAAATGGGTTGGGGTAGCGGGTAATTTATGTAATGGTGGATTCCTTCGTTTTTAAATTTCACATCGTAAATACCCGGCTCGAACATAATGCTGAACCCGAAATTGAAAAAGTCGATTTTGTTACGCTCCAAATGATCCCACATCGAACCGGCTTCGTTGTAATCTTCGGGATAAATTGCCCCGGCAGCACCGTTCATGGCATAAACGCCCGGTGCTTTCGAACCAAATTTAAACGAACGGTTTCCTCCGTAACTGGCAACAGTGCAGGTTTCAACCCACTCGTTGGGATAAGTGTTTACCAACCAGCGGTGCCCATCGGCAGAAACATCCGAATCAACATAAAAATTATCGGAAATAGCAAAATCATGTGCAATTTTTAAATGGTTGGGCATGATGTCGGCATTTTCAACTGTTGAAGTTCTTTTACGGTTCCTGAACGAAACTCCTTTACCGTAACGAGCCAATTCCGGTGCGCCGTTTCCCTTCTCGATTTGCCCCATAATTTCGTCGTACGTCCTATTTTCTTTAGAAATAAAAACGATGTGTTTTATCGGGCTCTCTTTTTCGCCCGGATAAAGTGGAATGGGATTGTTTTTTCTCCATTCAAATTTTTTGGAAGAAGCTTTCTCGAAATGAAAATTGTTTGAAATGACTTCTTGGGTTAACCTTTTTAACTCATCATCCGAAGGAATATCGAGAATTTGTACAGTACCTTTCATCAATGCCCCGATGTAACTTCCCTCTGCACCAACATTGAAATTTTCGCCTCCGTTTGGGCCGCTTCCTTTACCTTTTGCATTGGCAACAATCAGTTTTTTACCATCGTTGCTCACTTCAACTTTTGCTGGAAACCAATCCGTAGGAATGTGCCCCAATACTTTTAATTCTTCAGCATCGATAACCGCCACTGCATTAATTCCCGACTCGGCAACATACAAGCGTTTTTTGTTGGGCGAGAGTGCCAACCCAAAAGGAATTACTCCCCGAAATTGTTTTACCCGGCTGTCGGGTTTCAAATAAATGGTATTTACAACGGTATCTTTTTCAATTGAAATCACCGAAATATTGTCGTTGGTCCCGTTGCTTACAAAAACGTATTTGTTGGTTGCCACGAGTGAGTTTGGGCTGGCACCTCCAACGGCAGGAATATCTTCAACTTTTGCTCCAACCAAATTTCCGGTTTTGGTTTTTGCAATTACTTTAGGTGTGGCAGGATTGGATAGACTAATAGTGAACACTGAAAAAGCTTCGGGTGAATTCATTTCACCCAGTCCGGGAATGGAAACACTGTCGTTGTGTATTCCTTCAATCATCTCTTTGCTCCCATAAGCAAATGCAGGGTATTTCAGTGCTTTTTCTTTTACGTTTTTTTCGGTAATCCCGGCAATCAAATTGTATTGAAACATGCCAACATTGGCGACATAAACTTTTTGTTCATCGGGTGACAAGCAAATTCCAAACGGATATCTTCCTACCGGAACGTTGTTTTCTAACTTCCCGGTCACGGTATTGATTATTACCATTCGAAATCCAATTTGATCAACGGCGTACAACTTTTTACCATCTTTAGAAAGTACCATGTCGCCGATGTAACCGTGGCTGTAATCTTCGCTGTTGGAAACAAAGGAGCAATCAATAGAATCTTTTCGTGCACCGGTTTGAATATCGAAAATGAAAACCTTGTTCGTCTGTCCTCCTGCAACATAAACAACACTGTTGTCGGGCGAAACGGCCAGTCCCATAAATACTGATTCCAAAACACCCTTGTCGGTGGACGGTCCAGGGGGAACTTGCTGCACCTCCGGGTTTTCAGATAAAATATTTCTGATTATTGATATTGAAAGCGGGCTGGTTCCCGAGTTTGCAGTAATTGCGGTGTTTCCATCGGGGCTTAAAGTCAAACCGTAAGGATGCGGTGCAACAACAATACTTTTACCAACTGGCGCAATAATTCGCCCATTTGGAATAATGGTTTCACCGGTTTTATTGATTTTTGCACAACGGTTGCCAGCTGGGGCAGTAATAATCCATGGATCGTTTTTTTTGTTTTGAACACAGGAACACAGTAAAAAAATTGCAAAAAAGAGAATGGTAATTTGTTGCATAATTTATTTTTTTGTAAAGATAAAGAACAGTTGCAAAAATTTGATTCTTATTCTTATTAAATATTATTTTTTATACTTTCTTTAACTGCATTATTCATGAATTTTCGTTATGAGAAGTCAAAATGCAAAGAATACCGACCAAAAGGTCTATTTTTAAGAATGTGTTGTAAGTAATTATCTTTGTATAAAAAATGCAAACGACTCAGGAGAACAGGTTAGAAAAGCACATTTCATTTGAATACACAAGTTTTGACAGAGTTGTTTTTCGTGGATATGTTCAACGTCTGTTTGTTGAAGGTTAGGTGATAAACCTCTTGCGTAATTTAGGTTTCAATAACCATGGCAATGGCGTTATGAGAATCCTCACTGACAAATTAAATTTCCACATAAAAAAGACTGCAGAAAAGATTGATGTAAAAATACATTGGTGGGGAGAGCAAGAAAAGAAACAATATCATTCAAAAATTGATCTTATTAAAGACCATTACTAAGGGATTATTACGAAATAAGTTGGACAAAGCTGGCGATGTTATTTTGTGCGATAACAAGGCAAAAAACGTAGTCATAGCCAAAGCTATAGCGAGGATTTTAACGCAGTTAGCGTGCAAAAGAACAAGCCAGAATAGTCATGTTATTTCGTAACAATGCCTAAGGTGCATTAGCAAAGAAAAATAAGAAAAGAAAATTAAAGTAATCGCCATAATTAAATCTGTGGAGAATACAAGGACTTTTACAAATAAAAACATCAAAACAAAACAAGGCAAAATTTTTACAAAAATGTATCCTGTAAATAAATTTGTTAGTCAATACTACATTTACATTGCCGATGAGAAACTAGGTCTTTGTTATTTGAAGATATCATTATACATCCCTTTTGTAAGCGAATTTTACTTTAATGGACCAATTGGTTTACATATCAAACAGAAATTTCAACAAACCTTGTTTTTAAATCTGCTAAATTTGCAAAAGCGTATTTTGACAGGATTTTTTCAAAGCACCATACTATTGGATTGCCCGATAAGTTGACTGAAATATTCAGTCTTTCACGACAAAAGAACAATACCAAAGGAGTAAAAATTGCTGTACCAGATTTAAGAAAAGAACACCA
>JAKIST010000064.1 GCA_021648495.1 Draconibacterium sp. | reverse complement strand
GTAATCGGGAATCCAGATTTTAAAGCATGGATCCCCGATAGAACCATTCGGGGATTACAGATATATTCGCTGAACTTTCAGGTTGTGCTAAATAGTTAATTAGGAGATTAAAGAAGGTCCCTGTTGGAAGTTAAGGATATTGTTCTGAAATTCGGTGGCCTCACGGTTATCGATTCGATGAATATGACCATAAAAGAAGGCTCAATTATGAGCCTGATCGGTCCGAATGGTGCCGGGAAAACCTCCATATTTAACTCGATCACCGGGTTTTATCGGCCCGACTCCGGCCAGATTAATTTTCGTGACAAACCGATTCTGCGAAAAAAACCGCATAAGATTACCCAGGCTGGAATGGCGCGAACTTTTCAGAACTTACGCTTGTTTAAAAATATGTCGGTCATCGACAATGTCAAGTCTGGCATGCACTGTCGGTCTCATACCGGCTTCTTAGGCTCAGTGCTGAGATCTCCTGCTCAACAAAGGGAAGAAAAGGAAATTACTGAGCACTGTGAGCAGTGCCTGGACTTTGTCGGCATTCTGGCGCAGGAAAATCGCAGTGCCTCAACTCTTTCCTATGGTGACCAGAGGCGGGTCGAGTGGGCAAGAGCGCTGGCAACCAAGCCCAAGTTTCTGCTTCTGGACGAACCGGCAGCGGGGCTCAATTTTGACGAGAAACAGCAACTTATTGAGCTCATCAAAAGAATTCGTGACAAACTCGATATTACTGTGCTGCTGATAGAGCATGATATGGGCCTGGTCATGAAAGTATCCGAGTACATCTACGTGATCGATTCCGGCAAGAACATCGCCCAGGGCCTGCCGGAAGACGTTAAGAACGATCCCAAGGTTATTGAGGCTTACCTTGGAAAGGACGATGATTAAAGATGTCTGACGTCGTTTTGAAAATTACCGATCTGCATGCACATTATGGGCAGATTCACGCGCTGAAAGGGATCAACCTGGAAATTAAAGCGGGCGAAGTTCATGCAATTATGGGACCAAACGGTTCAGGCAAAAGTACGCTGGCAAATGTTTTGGCCGGAAAAGAAGAATACAAAATTACGGCGGGAGAAGTAACTTTCCGTGGTGAAAACTTATTGGATAAATCGCCCGAAAACCGTGCAAAAGATGGCTTGTTTTTAGGCTTTCAATATCCGGTAGAAATTCCGGGCGTGCCCATGGCAAATTTCATAAAAACGGCAGTAAACGAGCACCGCAAACACAGGGGCGAAAAAGAGTTGACCGCTGGCGAATTTCTAAAGTTGATGCGGGAAAAAATGGAGTTGGTCGAAATGAAAACCAAATTGACAAACCGCTCGGTAAACGAAGGTTTTTCGGGTGGTGAAAAAAAGAAAAACGAAATTTTTCAGATGGCAATGTTGGAACCTAAATTGGCCATTCTCGACGAAACCGATTCGGGCTTGGATATTGACGCATTAAAAACAGTTGCCAACGGTGTAAATGCCTTAAAATCTCCCGAAACCGCGTCGATTGTAATTACCCACTACCAACGTTTATTGGATTATATTGTCCCCGATTTTGTGCATGTACTTTATCGCGGGAGAATTGTAAAATCGGCCGGAAAGGAATTGGCTCTTGAATTGGAAGAAAGAGGGTACGATTGGATTAAAAAAGAAAACGGGAATTAGGATGAGTGTTTTAGTTGAAAAGGCGAATTTGTCGCTAAAATATATTGCACATTACAACGAGGTAAAAGAGCTTCTTTTCGAAGGTTCATCCGATGTGATAAATGCTGCCCGGAAAAAGGCATTTCAGGATTTTGTTTTGCAGGGAATCCCAAGCCGTAAAAACGAAAATTACAAATACACCAATCTGCATCCCCGATTTTTGCCCGATTATAAATTTGTACATCAAAGAGAAAACAATGTTGTGGATACCGATACAGTTTTCCGTTGCGATGTACCACAATTGGATACTGATCGACAATTGATTTTCAACGGATGGTTTCATAAAAACGATAACGGACCGCTTGCATTACCGAAAGGTGTAATTTTATGTAGCCTGGAAGAAATTGCCCGAAAAAATCCTGTATTATTACAAAGATATTACACACAAATTGCCAAAACAGATGCAGATCCGATGGTTGCATTAAACACTGCATTTGCAAAAGATGGATACTTCGTTTATATCCCCAAAAATATAATTCTTAAAAAACCTATTCAAATAATAAATTTTTTACAAGCAAATAACAGCACTTTTGTAACGCAGCGAAACTTAATTGTAATCGAAGCCGGTGCGGGTGCACAGCTAATTATGTGCGACCATACTTTAAATCAGAACCAATATTTGAATAATTCGCTTACTGAAATTTATGTTGGCGAAAATGCAAACTTTGATTATTATACACTTCAAAACCAGCACAATAAAACTACGGGTATAAATTCGGTTTTTATTCAACAAGAAAGAGATTCGGCTTTAACAGCGCATACAACAACATTGCATGGAGGATTAATACGGAACAACCTTAATATTGTTATGAATGGAGAGAATGCCGAAGCCAATATATTCGGAATGGCATTTATCGACAAGAAACAACATATCGATAATTCCACGCTGATTGTTCATGCGAAGCCACATTGTCGAAGCAATCAGGTTTATAAATATGTGTTGGGCGACGAATCAACAGGTGCTTTCTCTGGTCAGATTCACGTGGCTCGCGATGCACAAAAAACAAACGCTTTTCAGCGAAACAATAACTTGTTGCTTACCGACCAGGCAACCATGCAAACCAAACCGCAGTTAATTATTAATGCCGATGATGTGAAATGTAGTCACGGTGCAACGGTTGGGCAGATTGACGAAGAGGCACTGTTTTATTTGCGGAGCCGCGGAATTGATGAAGACAAAGCTCGACTGATGATGATGAACGCATTTGCCCACGAAGTTGTTCAGGAGATAAAAGTTGAGGCACTGCGCAACAGGATAGACGGATTGGTTGAAAAGAGGTTAAATGGAGAAGTTGCCCGCTGCCATGAATGTAATTATAATTGTGAGAGTTGAAATATTCTACCGAGCAGTTGACTTTGAGCCACTCGCTCAATAATTTAGATATAAATGCAATACAATATCAATAAAATAAGGAGCAATTTTCCAATTCTAAATGAACAGGTTTACAAAAAGCAATTTGTATATTTCGACAGCGCAGCCTCTGCACAAAAACCAATTCAGGTTTTAATAAAGGAGGAAGAACTTCACAACAATTATTATGGAAATATTCACCGGGCTGCACATTTTATGGCTGATAAAGCCACCGTTGAATTTGAAGCTGTCCGCGATAAAATAAAAAACTTTATAAATGCTGAATCCCGCGAAGAAATAATTTTTACTAAGGGCACAACCGAAAGCGTAAATTTAGTTGCCAGTTCGTTTGGAGAAAAATATTTGAATGAAGGGGATGAAATTATCGTTTCCGAAATGGAGCACCACTCGAATATTGTACCCTGGCAATTGGCGGCTGAACGAAGAGCTGCTAAAATTGTAAAATTACCTTTTTCAAACGATGGAGTTTTGCAAATGGAAAAGCTTCCTGAATTAATAAATTCAAAAACTAAATTAATTGCGGTGGCACATGTTTCCAATGTTTTGGGAACAATTAACCCGATAGCAGAAATTACCAAAATTGCACACGAAAATAGAGTCGCCATTTTTGTTGACGGTGCACAAGCAGTTCAGCACATTTCTGTTGATGTTCAGAAAATGGATGTCGATTTTTATGCTTTTTCAGCACACAAAATGTACGGGCCAAACGGAGTTGGTGTTTTGTACGGTAAAGAGAAATGGCTGAATGAAATGCCCCCGTACCAAGGTGGAGGCGAAATGATTTCTGAAGTTTCGTTCGAGAAAACGACATTCAACGAATTACCCTATAAATTTGAGGCGGGTACGCCAAACATTACGAGCGTAATTGCATTTGGCGCGGCTATCGATTTCATGAACGAAGTTGGAATTCCGGCAATCGGAGAATGGGAAAATGAACTTTTGGAATATGCCACGCTAAAATTAAAGGAAATTAACGGCATTAAAATCTATGGCGAACCGCCTAATAAGTCGGGTGTAATTTCATTCAATATTAAAGGAATCCATTCGTATGATTTGGGAATGTTGCTCGACAAATTGGGAATTGCAGTTCGCACCGGGCACCACTGTGCCGACACGGTTATGCAACATTTTAACATTGCTGGAACTGTTCGAATTTCTTTCGGAATGTACAATACTAAAGAAGAGATAGATATTTTTATTACAGCTTTAAATAAAGTTCGGATGATGTTTTAATCCACATTTTTTATATCTGTTTTTTTCTTTTTAGGAGAGTTGGGCAAAACATACCCTATTAACCCGCCATAAAGTGAACTGGTGTACCAGTTCGACTGAATGGGGCAGGTTCCCGAAGTACACCCAATGTAGTACCAGTATGCAAATCCCGCAACTGCTCCCACCAATACTCCAACAAGTTTCCATTTATATTTCAAAATAAGTTCCTTCATCGTTTTCATTATATTTTGCAAAGGAATATTTTTTGTCCCGTTTTCAGTGTGACTTTTATTACTTTGGAGAATAAAAAAGGGTGAGTGAAAAAGTTAGGTGGATTAAGCCTGAATAAGAAGAATGATATATGTTTCACCACTCTTCATGCTTATCAAAACTCTCTTACTATCTATTTGAAAAGTTGGGGAAATCTGCTTAAAAACCTTATCTCAACAATGTTTACCTTAGGAGTTGTAAACAAATAACCACTCGATTTCTACTTGTTCTTTTGCTTTTTATCTTCTTTGAAAAATTCTTTTAATAGAACCACTATTTACAGATTTTTCAACTCGCTAAAAAACAAAATATCTACGCATAAAACAAGCGTTTATTAATTTACAGCTCCTTAGTAGCAGTATCATTTCCTTGCAGGAATACCTTATTGTTCCTTTGAAAACCCTGATAATCATAGGTGAACCGAGGATATTAATCTTCATATAAACAATAAGGTTTGGTGTTGTTCGCTATTAAAATAAGCTATTAAGGTTAAAAATCTATAGATAAGGTTTTTATGAATTTGAATTCACAATTTCTTTCTCTTCTCCCCGGAAATTTCAGTTGATCCCTTTTCAATACGTACAAAATCAAAATAAAGCTGAATCTCATTAGGCAATAAATGTTCCAATAATAGTTTTATTCCCATAAAATAAAAATAGAAAATATTATGAGATCCACCCTAATCTTAATGTGCCCCATAAAAAAATCCAGCTCATTTGAACTGGAATATTTTTTAAGGTTTATTTTGAAGAACACTTAAATCTATTTGTATTCGTCCCAGCTTTTAACCGAAATATCTTCTAATTTGTATTTACAAATTCCGTAAATAAATGCACTGGCAACCCTTGCATTTGTTATTAACGGAATATTATAATCTATTGCATTCCTGCGGATTTGATATCCATTTTCAAGTTCCCGGGTAGTAAGGTTTTTTGGAATATTAACCACCAAATCAATTTTCTTTTCCTTAATAAAATCAATTGTATTGGGTGTGTTTTCCTCTTGGTCTGGCCAATAAAGCAGCGTGTTTTTAACACCGTTGTCTTGGAAAAAACGATGCGTTCCTTCGGTTGCAAAAATATTGTAACCACGTTCCTGTAGCATTCTGGCACTGGTTAATAATTCAACTTTCCCACGCGATGGGCCCGATGAAATAAGTACATTTTTAACCGGAATTTTATATCCAACAGAAAGCATTGCTTTTAATATTGCTTCGTAATAGTTTTCGCCAATACACCCAACTTCTCCGGTTGACGACATGTCAACTCCCAGTACCGGGTCGGCATTTAACAGGCGTGCAAACGAAAATTGCGGAGCTTTTACACCCACGTAATCCAGCTCGAAAAACGATTTGTCGGGCTTTGGAACATCGATCCCCAACATCACTTTTGTTGCAATTTCAATGAGGTTCAGTTTCATTACTTTCGAAACAAACGGGAAACTGCGCGAAGCCCGGAGGTTACATTCAATAACTTTTATGTCGTTGTCTTTTGCTAAAAACTGCATGTTAAATGGCCCGGTAATTTCCAATCCTTTTCCAATTTCGCGTGCAATTCTTTTAACCCTGCGAATAGTTTCCACATATAATTTCTGCGGAGGGAAAACGATGGTTGCATCGCCCGAATGAACTCCGGCAAATTCCACGTGTTCTGAAATAGCGTATGCAATCATCTCTCCTTTGTTGGCAACTGCATCAACTTCAATTTCCTTAGCTTGTTCAATAAATTCGGTAACAACAACTGGGTGTTCCTTAGAAACGTTGGTCGCCAATTCCAGAAAATGTTCTAATTGGTCCGGGTTCGAAACCACATTCATTGCGGCTCCCGATAAAACGTAGGAAGGCCGAATTAGCAATGGATAACCAACGATATCCACAAATTTGTTAATCTCTTCGATGGTTGAAAGGCGTGCCCAACGCGGTTGGTCAACTTTTAATTTATCCAAAAGGGAAGAGAATTTCTCGCGGTCTTCCGCACGATCTATATTTAATGGCGAAGTTCCCAGTATCGGAACATTCTGTTTGTGCAGTTTCATCGCCAGGTTATTTGGAATTTGACCTCCCACGGAAACAATAACTCCATGCGGATTTTCCAAATCGATAATATCCATAACACGTTCAAAAGTTAGCTCATCGAAATAAAGCCGGTCGCAAGTGTCGTAATCCGTACTAACAGTTTCCGGATTGTAGTTGATCATTATAGATCGGTAATTTTCCTTTTTAATGGTGTTTACCGCATTTACGCTACACCAGTCGAATTCAACCGAACTACCAATCCGGTACGCACCCGAACCCAAAATAATAACTGATTTATCATCGTTAAAAAATTCAATGTCATGCTCGCTTCCGCCGTAAGTCATGTACAAATAATTTGTCTGCGCAGGATATTCACCTGCCAGCGTGTCAATTTGTTTCACAAAAGGAATAACTCCATTTGCTTTCCGATATTCCCGGACCATTATTAAATCTTGGCTTATCCTGGCATTTGTACTTTTTAAAACCAGTCGCGCAATTTGGAAATCTGAAAATCCTGCTTTTTTCGAAAGTTTCAGTAAAGCAATTTCAAGCTTATTCAATTCATTAATCTTTTCCAGCGCATTTTTAATAGTGAAAATATTTTTCAGTTTATAAAGAAACCAGCGGTTAATTTTAGTTTTTTCGTAAATGGCATCAATTGAATAGTTTTTGTTGAATGCTTCGGCAATGGCAAAAATCCGGCGGTCGGTTGGATTAACCAATTCCTCATCAATTGCTGCGATACTGATTTCTTCGTTGTTGGCCACAAAACCGTGCATTCCAATTCCAACCATTCGAATCCCTTTTTGAATGGCTTCTTCGAAACTACGGCCAATTGCCATAATCTCGCCAACACTTTTCATAGAGCTCCCAAGGTTTTTCGAAACGCCCACAAATTTGCTCAAATCCCAACGGGGAATTTTTACTACGCAGTAGTCCAGCGCAGGCTCAAAAGCGGCGGTGGTAACTTTGGTTACCGAGTTTTTTAATTCGTGCAAACCATAACCCAAACCCAGTTTTGCGGCAACAAAAGCCAGCGGATAACCGGTTGCTTTCGATGCCAGTGCCGATGAACGGGACAAACGGGCGTTTACTTCAATCACCCGGTAATCTTCGGAATGTGGATCGGGGGTAAATTGAACGTTACATTCGCCAACCACACCAACGCGGCGAATGATTTTTATTGAAACTGCGCGTAGTTTATGGTATTCAGCATTCGAAAGTGTTTGCGAAGGTGCAACAACAATACTTTCGCCGGTATGGATTCCCAGTGGATCGAAATTTTCCATGTTGCACACGGTAATACAATTGTCGTATTTGTCGCGCACCACTTCGTATTCAACTTCTTTCCACCCTTTTATCGATTCCTCAACTAATATTTGCGGTGAATAAGTAAATGCTTTTGAGGCTAAAGCTTCAAGCTCTTTTTGGTTTTCGCAGAATCCGCTGCCCAAACCACCCAGAGTGTAAGCTGGCCGAATAATAATTGGGTATCCTACTTTTTTTGCTGCAGCGCGGGCTTGCTCCATATTTTCAGCAGCAATACTTCTGGGAGTGTAAACATCAATCTCCTTCAGCATATTAGCAAAAATTTCGCGGTCTTCTGTGTCAATAATCGATTGCACCGGCGTTCCAACAACTTTAATGTTGTATTTTTCGAACACTCCCGACTGGAACAATTCAACACCACAATTTAATGCAGTCTGTCCGCCAAAAGCAAGTAAAATACCTTGCGGTTTTTCCTTTTTTATTACCTCCTCAACAAAATGTGGAGTTATAGGAAGGAAATATATTTTGTCTGCAATATCTTCCGAAGTTTGAATGGTAGCAATGTTTGGGTTAATGAGAACAGTTTTGACACCTTCCTCTTTTAGTGCTTTTAATGCTTGCGAACCGGAATAATCAAACTCACCGGCTTCCCCAATTTTTAATGCTCCCGACCCGAGAACAATTGCTTTTTTTATATCTGTTTTTATCATGTTGTTATTGTTGTTTTGGCCTCTCGCACAATCCCGGTATTTAAGAGCGGGAAATTTCCGTTTCCATCAGAGAAGTTGATGTTTATTTTATTTTTATTTTTTATATTCTTCAATACTTTTTATAAAATCATCAAACAAAAACTCAGTATCTGTTGGTCCGCTTGAAGCCTCAGGGTGGAACTGGGTAGAAAAGAAGGGTTTGGTTTTGTGCCTTATCCCTTCGTTGGTTTCATCATTAACATTTGTAAACATCGGTTCCCAATCTTCATGTAAAGTTCCTGTTTCAACCGCAAAACCATGGTTTTGCGAAGTAATATAACATTTGTTTGTACCGTTTAACAATACCGGTTGGTTGTGGCTTCTGTGACCGAATTTTAATTTGTACGTTTCGGCTCCGGCGGCGCGTGCCAAAAGCTGGTTCCCGAGGCAAATCCCCATTATTGGTTTTTCTTCGTCAATAACTGATTTAACGTGTTTGGTGGTTATATCGCACATCGCAGGGTCGCCCGGTCCGTTCGAAATAAATACACCATCGTATTCTTCATTGCTAAAATCGTAATCCCAGGGAACCCGAATCACCGTTGCGTTTCTGTTAAGCAAACAGCGAATAATATTATTTTTTACCCCACAATCAATTAAAACTACTTTGTGTTCTCCATCACCGTAAACCTCTTTTTCTTTACAACTTGCAACGGCAACAAGATTTTCTTTGTTAGGATCGTAGAAATCGATGGTTTCCTCCTCAAATTCAATCTTCCCCAGCATAGAACCTTTCACACGTAAAATTTTTGTTAAGGCTCGTGTGTCGATGTCAAAAATACCCGGAACTTCAGATTCCTTTAACCAATCGGACAAACTTTTTTCGGCATTCCAGTGGCTGAATTCAAAAGAGTAATCCGAAACAATTAATCCGGTAATATGCAATTTGTCCGATTCATAATATTTATGGATCCCATTTTCCTTTTTGTTGAATGGTACTCCGTAATTACCAATCATCGGGTAAGTAGAAACCAAAATTTGTCCAGTGTACGAAGGGTCTGTCAAACTCTCGGGATACCCTGTCATTGCAGTATAAAAAACTACTTCGCCAGCAACCGAAGTTTCACTTCCGAACGATTTTCCTTCAAAAACAGTTCCATCTTCCAGCGTGAGTTTTGCTTGTTTTACTTTCAACATATTTCAGCTCTTCTATTAAAAAAATGCGCTTGCCCTACAATTAGTTCAAACGCATCTTTTTTAATTTTGTCTATTATTAAAAAAATTTCTCTTTCTCATCGAAGTCAGAATGACAATGTTAATATCATTATTGATGCAAAAATACAAATAATTCTTAAACTTTTGGTTTGTTATTCTAAATAAATGTATATTATTGCAGAATAAATGAATATTTATTCATAATGAAGAATCGGGTAAAAAGGCAATTTGAAATCAAAAGAATAATTTTGAAGGGCAATATTCACAGTCAGGATGATTTATTGAATGAATTAAAGTTAAATGGATTTAATTTAACACAGGCAACTTTGTCGCGCGACCTTAAAATTTTACAGGTGGCCAAAGTTCCACATCCGGCGAAAGGATATGTTTATTCAATTCCGGAGGGAAGGCAAAATGCAACTACTTCAGAAATAAATAAGGTGAATTATTTGGCAGATGGTTTCAAAGATTTGAATTTTTCGGGAAATCTAGCGGTTTTACGTACCATGCCCGGTTATGCAAGTAGTATTGCAGCGGTTATTGATAGTGCAAATTCGTGGGAAATTTTAGGTACGATTGCCGGGGACGACACGATATTAATCGTACAAAAAGAGGGGATCTCTAAAATGGATTTAATAAATGCCTTAATTTTAATTATGCCAAATTTGAGGGGTAAAATATAATTTTTTGGGTTGAATGAAGGAGTTGAAAAATATTAAAATTGAAGTTGCAAACGCGGAGCACATAAAATATGTCGATGACATTAATAATGCTATCGATATTGCTTCGAAGCAGCGTGGGACGGGAATTGCGCGGAGGACATTTGAATATCTTTCAGGTAAAATGAAAGAAGGGAAAGCTATTATTGCCCTTGACGAAGATAGGTTTGCCGGTTTTTGTTACATCGAAGTTTGGCAGGAAAAAGGTTTTGTGGCCAACTCTGGTTTAATTGTTACCGAGGATTATCGTGGAATTGGTTTGGCAAAGGCTATTAAAAGCAAAGCTTTTAAATTATCAAGGAAAAGATATCCAAAGTCCAAAATATTTGGGTTAACAACCGGGCTTGCCGTTATGAAAATTAACCATGAATTGGGATACCGTCCGGTAACATTTTCTGAATTAACCATTGACAGCCAGTTTTGGAATGGTTGTAAAGGCTGTGTAAACTACGACATTCTTACACGTACCGAACGTTCGAAATGTTTATGTACCGGAATGTTGTTCGACCCGGACTGGGAGAAAACAAACAAAACAAATGGAATTAAAAAACGTAGTCTTTTAGATATTATTAAAAAATTAAAACCTACAAAGGCGAGTTTGAAGAGTAAGTTTTCGAGAAAAAAAAGTAACACAGAAAGAGTGATGGCGCGCTTTTTTAATGCTTTGTTTTAATTTAAACAGCCTTCAAAAAAATGAATAGTTTTGAAATTGGATAGCACTGCCGTCATTCTTTATAAGATTTTTAAAACATGAACAAAAAATTGGTTTTAGCATTTAGCGGAGGTTTGGATACATCGTTTTGCGTAAAGTATTTGAAGGAAGAAAAAGGTTACGAAGTTTACACTGCCATTGCAAATACCGGCGGTTTCTCGGATGAAGAATTAAAAACCATAGAAGAGCGTGCCTATAAATTGGGAGCAAAAAAACATGTAACATTGGATGTAACCGAAGAGTATTACCAAAAATGTATTCGATATATGGTTTACGGGAACATACTTCGTAACAATACTTACCCAATTTCGGTCAGTTCCGAAAGGGTTTTTCAAGCCATTGCAACTATAAATTATGCCAAGGAAATTGGGGCAGGTTCTATTGCGCACGGAAGTACTGCCGCCGGAAACGACCAGATTCGCTTCGACCTGACTTTTCAGGTTCTTGCACCCGAAATTGAAATAATTACACCAACCCGCGATTTATTATTAAGTCGCCAGGAGGAAATTGATTATCTAAAAAAATATGGAGTTGAAGGGGATTATATAAAAAACCAATACTCTATTAATCAAGGTTTGTGGGGAACAAGTGTTGGAGGAAAAGAAACTTTAACTTCAAACACTAATTTGCCAGACGAAGCCTATCCAAGCCAGTTGGAAGCAACCGGAGAAAAGTTGGTTGAATTGGGCTTTGTTAAAGGTGAATTGAAATCGATAAATGGTCAAACCTACAAAAGTGGACCGGATATTATTCGGGCACTGGAAACCATGGCTTCTAAGTATGCAATTGGACGCGACACACATGTTGGCGATACGATTATTGGAATTAAGGGCCGGGTTGGTTTTGAAGCTGCCGCACCGTTAATTACGATTAAAGCACATCATTTGTTGGAGAAACACACGCTTACAAAATGGCAAAGCTATTGGAAAGAGCAATTGGCAAATTGGTATGGAATGTTTCTGCACGAAGCACAATATCATGAACCGGTGATGCGTAATATGGAAAAATTTATTGAAGATACCCAGGGAAATGTTACTGGGAAAGTATTTGTGAAACTGAAACCTTATCATTTTGAATTGCAGGGAATTGAATCGGATCACGATTTAATGAATTCAGGTTTTGGTGAATACGGCGAAACAGCAACTGCCTGGACAGCCGACGATATTAAAGGGTTTACAAAAATTATGTCGAACTCGTTGAAAATTTACAATTCGGTGAATAAAAAGTGATTAACGAATAATGATTTTTGATTTGCTAGAAAACATTAAATGATTGAAAAGTGAATAAGTTTGATTTGGAAGAACGGTTGATTTGGTTTGCAGTGAGAATTATTGAATTGTCAAATTTTTTTCACAAAACAGTTGCAGGAAATCACTTGAATGGACAGATTGTTCGTTCCGGCACTTCGCCAGCTCTTAATTATGGTGAAGCGCAAAGTGCCGAATCTCCAAGATATTTTATTCACAAAATGGGTGTTTGCCTGAAAGAACTTAGAGAAACGTTTATCAATATTAAGATTATTAAATATGGTAAACAGACTGATAATGAAAACTTATTAGACTTGTGTTATACGGAAAACAATGAATTGATTTCAATTTTTGTGAAAAGTATAGAAACGGCAAAAAGAAACAACAGTAAAAAATGAAAGTTAAGTTATTATTCAAAAATCTGCAATCGAAATTCGTTAATCTGCAATTGTTAATCAAATGATAAAAATTGGAATCATAGGAGGGGCAGGATACACAGCAGGAGAGTTGTTGCGAATATTAATCAATCATCCGGAGGTTGAAATTAGTTTTGTGCAAAGTACAAGCAATGCTGGAAATCTGATTTCTGATGTTCACATTGATTTGCTGGGTGAAACAGATTTGAAATTCATTGCAGAATTGCCGTTGGAAACCGTTGATGTAATTTTTCTTTGCATGGGCCATGGCAAATCGAAAAAGTTTGTGGAGAAAAATGAACTTCCTGAAGCATTAAGAATTATTGATTTAAGCCACGACTTTCGGCTGAAAAGAGAGGGGAATGATTTTGTTTACGGCTTACCCGAAATAAACAGAGCGGAAATTAAGTTGGCAAAACACATTGCCAATCCAGGTTGTTTTGCTACTGGAATTCAATTGGCACTTTTACCACTTGCTGCCAATAATTTATTGACCGGCGAAGTGCATGTTCAGGCAATTACCGGATCTACGGGTGCCGGGCAAAACCCTACTTCCACTTCGCATTTTAGCTGGCGGAACGGTAATGTTTCGGCATATAAAATATTTCAACACCAACACGAAGGTGAGATTATTCAAAGTTTAAAGCAATTGCAAACCAGTTTCGACAAAGATTTCAATTTTGTCCCAATAAGGGGAAATCATACACGTGGAATTTTTGTTTCGGCTTATACAAATTTCGATGGTTCAATCGAAAAGGCAAACGAAATGTATAAATCGTATTACGCCGGTCATCCTTTTGTTTTTGTGGTGGGAAAAAATCCTGCGCTCAAACAAGTGGTCAATACAAATAAAGCTGTAATTTATTTGGAAAAGCACCGTAAGAAATTGGTGATAATCAGCGTTACCGATAATTTAATAAAAGGTGCATCGGGGCAAGCTGTTCAAAATATGAACTTAATGTTTGGGCTGAATGAAAAGGCTGGGCTTAACTTGAAACCAATAGCGTTTTAAAGGTTTTATATTGCACCGCTCTTTAGGGCAGTAATTGCAGAAGTTAGTGGGGAATCGGCTCTATCCGTTAATTTAGGAAATAGAAAAAGTTAAAGGCTAAAGCCAAAGAACTTTTAGCCACTATAATATCACCAAGTTAAAAGACGGTGTAAAAAAAGAAAAAAAATGAAACTATTCGATGTATATCCACTTTTCAACATAACTCCTGTAAAAGCCGAAGGCTGCTACGTTTGGGATTCAAAGGGTAAAAAATACCTCGATTTATACGGTGGTCACGCAGTAATTTCAATCGGGCACAGTCACCCGTATTACGTTGAAAAAATTACAAACCAGCTTTCTGATATTGGATTTTATTCCAATTCAATTCAAAATCCCTTGCAGCAGGAAATGGCTGAAAAATTAGATGGAATTTCGGGTTGTACCGATTATCAACTTTTCCTGTGTAACTCAGGAGCCGAAGCCAACGAAAATGCTATAAAACTAGCATCGTTTGATACGGGCAGAAAGAAATTTATCAGTTATAAAAAAGGGTTTCACGGGCGTACTTCGGCGACGGTTGCCTTAACCGACAATCCGAAAATTATTGCCCCGGTAAACGAAACCGATAACGCAATTATACTTCCATTTAACGATTTGGATGCAACAGAAAATGAACTAAAAAAAGGAGATGTTGCAGCAATAATTGTAGAAGGTATTCAAGGAATTGGGGGGATAAATATTCCAGATGAAGGATTTTTGCTCGAATTGAAAAAGCTGACAGAAAAATATGGAAGCCTTTTAATATTGGACGAAATTCAGTCGGGATACGGAAGAGCGGGACGATTTTTTGCCTTT
>JAKIST010000063.1 GCA_021648495.1 Draconibacterium sp. | reverse complement strand
TGATAATTTTTCTAACATCAATGACAAAGAAAACTCATTATTAAATATCAAAACATATTAACGAAACATTTTTATTAACTTTCTGATGTTAATTCAAATCATTTACCCTTGTTTTTTGAGGGGATACCTAATATTCAATTTAACTACCACCTGCCCAATGACTTATATACATTGTTACCCACTGGCGTTTTCTTCCGTCAGCGTTGGCAAAGGCATACTTATTGACAAGTTTTGGTTTGTGCGGTTGGCTCACAGCGACTTGGCAATGTGTATGACTTTTAGTGTAGGGCATATTCAAAAACTAATTTTGTATTAATGTAAAGTCAAAAATATAGTGTTTCAAACATTGTATATTTGAATGTGAAGATTCGTAATAATTATCATGATATTTACAAATTTCTTTATTCAATGTTTCTTTTTCTCTATTATCTTTCACCAGTAAGGAGTTAATTCCTTCTATCGTTAACTTAACATTGCCACTCAATAAATATGCTACCAAACATCCGTTAAAATACTTTTCTGAATTAAAACTTTCAATGCCTGTATCAATGTATCTACGTTTTAAAGCAGAACTTTTTCCCTTTAAATTTTTCGCTTCAAAAAAGTATTGATATTCCAGGCTTGATTTAATAGTTGCAAACCTTAAATCAATTCTTGGATACTTTGCCGCAAAACCTTTCATTTTGGTAATAGATTTTTTATGAAGGTGATGCTCCACATTGCTAATAATTGACCAATCTAATCTTAATTGGTTAGAAGCAATATATTCATGCAGTTGTGCTGTGATATCATTTTCATCCCAATCAAGTGATATTGTTTTTTCTTGGATTGCAATTTCATATGCTGCTACTAATAACTTCAAGCATCGGTTTTCAAATCCAGTTCGAAATGCGTTCTTAACTTTATTTTGCGCTCCCATTAATTAATCCTCATTTAAAATCTCAAGAATTAAACCTGATGCATCTTCCATTGCCATTGATTCTGTCCAGAAGCGTCTTTGATTGGGTCGTATGATATAATATACATCATCACTAACCTTGTAGTTTAGTTTTTTTCTGAAATAGATATTGGCTGCTTTTTCCTCCCATAATTGCCTATCCAATTTCTTCAATTCGTTATTTATATCTTCTTTTGATTTTGACAATCCTTTTTTCGTATTGGCAAATGAAATCTTAATTACCATTAAAGGTGAAAATCTATTTATATCAAATACTGTAGCATTAGCAAATAAATCCTGACCATCTAAAAAGTTATTTAGTTCTACACAAATTTTATTTGAGTAATCAATACAATGGTTAATATCCACCGGATTAAAAGGGAGATTATTCTTTTTTGACAATAGAGGAAGAGAATAATTTATAAAATCATCAATAGTACTCAACTCATTTTTAGAAAAATTATACAATGAAAAAATATAGTTGTCAATATCGTTCTCAAACTCATGAATATCTTGATTGAGAATGACATTGTCATTAAAATATTTCTCATATAACTCAGCTAAATAATACAAATCAGAATCCTCCAAATTAAAGGGTAAACTATAAATCTCATTTGGTTTAATTTCCTCTCTCTCAATTCCAATAGAGGCAGAATAAATAAATAAAAAATAGTAAGCAAATTTGGAATTTATAAAGCAAGTAAGTCCTTTTAATACCTTATCATCATGATAACTTAATCCAAGAACCTTGCTGTTGAAAACACAACTTGTATTTATAAAAGAAGAACATATCTTCCAATCAATTAGCCCTTCTTTAACTAATAATTGAGGAGCTTTAAACTCTAATCCTTCATTGATTCTCCTAAAAACATTTATCGCAGAAATTTCTGAAAACGGAATACCATAATAATTTTGATAAAGTATTATTGATTTTTTTGTTAATCCATCCTTTAAATTTGAAAAAGAATATGATTTATACCTCCTGATATTTTCAGGCAGAATATATGTTTGGGGTATATCTTTGTTTTCGATAGGTTTTTTCGTTGATTTATCTATGAACTGTATCCCTAAGCCTTTCTTAATACCTTTTTTATTTAAATACTTTCCTAATGAATCAAATTGTTTTAACTTACTAAAAAATGAATAATCACCCATACCGCCCCACATAGCAATTTTCCAAATCTTAGTTTCTGGTTTTTGACATTCTTCTCTTGGAAGGAATTTTACATCAGTGCTGTCAATAGAAACACCATCCAAAATGTTACTTTTCACATATGTTTTAGGTGCATAATAAACAATTCTGTCAGAAGCATTTTTAGGAATTAACCTTTTATAAAAAACAATACTAATTGGACCTACCGCCGAGCCGAATAGTTGTCCCCCAAAACTTTTAGGTGCTTTTCTGAGAATAGAAAAATTATACACTTTTTCTACATAAGTCTCATTAAACAACCATTCTCGAAATTTTTGATATGTTGAACCCGTGTTGGTTAAGACCTTTGTGTTAAAAATAAGAGCAACTTCACCGTTAGGCGAAAAATTAATTGCTTTGTGGAGAAATGGTAAAACCATTTCTTGTGCAAAACCATTCTTATCACAATAGTGCCTTATTGATGGCAATAAGTTTGTTGTGCCAAACGGTGGGTTTCCAACAACTAGGTCAAATTTAATTTTTTCTATCTCCTTATTCTCTTCAATAGTATCTCTACAAAATAAATTGTAACCCTGTACTTTTAAGGAATCGTCATTAGGATTGTTAATAAGTGCAGGTAATTTATTTTTTTCTTCTTGCCATATTGTTTTTGGGTTCAAATTATCAACCAAAGCTAAGTATAGACCGAATGCAGCTACTTTAATTGCTTGTGGTTGCAATTCTATTCCAAAAATATTGTTCGTTAATAATGCTTTTAATTCATCAAAATCAGTGAGTTTTTTGCTGAATTTATTCTCATGACGTTTTACCAATCTCTTAAAGCTTTCAACAAGAAAAATACCTGAACCACACGCAGGGTCTAATATTTTTACATTATATCTATTTTCGTTATTACTTACTGGAAGCTTTTCATTTAGGATTAATTCGACTAATGATGGAGGTGTATAATAAGTACCCGTTTGCTGTTTCTTTAAAGGGTCAATTTTCGCGAGAAAATTCTCATAAATTTCACTTAATAATTCTATTTGAATAATTTTAAAATCAAATAATCTCCAATCAGCGAAAAGATTAGTTTGTTTGCTTCCATCATTTCCACTTATGAAGCACTCTTTGATTAATTGAAGTTGTTCGATGTTTAAACGAACTTCATTATCTGTAAGTGTAAATAAACTTCCATTGAAACGTTCGGCTAATTTCTTATAAAGAGCATAAGTCGCTTTTGGGTCTTCTAAAATGTTAAAGTATGAAGTTGCGTTTGGTTTGAATTGTGAATAAAATTTCTTATCAGTTGCTTTCCTGTCTTCTAAGTACAAGAGGAACAAAGACCGCATTAATATCTTATTAATCAAATCAATACCCAATCCTTGATTTTGCAATTCATTTGCGGTATTAAACAAACTATCAACTAAGAATTTATCTACCCTACGTTGCAAATTAATTTTATTCCGGATTGCTGCTGCTTCTTCTAATGTCCAGATAATCCCTGTATCAATGGCTATAGAGGAAAATACTTTGTTTAAGTCATTAAAAGATTCTTTATCAGATAAAGTAGCTCTTTTTATTTCAAGTTTCCGAAGTTCTTTTTCAAAATCAGTTCCCTCTTGCTTTATGGCAAATGGTTTTTCAGCACAATTATAAATGCGTATTTCTGTTTCATTATGTACATATAAAAATAGTACCTTTTTATAATTCCATATCTTATGTTGAATTTTTGTAATTTGTTTTAAAGTGTCAACATCAAAAGAAAGCACTTGCTTAAGGAAGACTGCCGGATAACTATTGATTTCATCATCGCAGAAATAGATTTTATCTATTCCAAACTTTTTAACCAAATCTATTGTAGCAGCTTGGCTGTCTGTTTGAGCTTTTGAATTTACATCAACAGCTCTCTCAAATCCTAACTGCTGTAAGATTGTTGAAGTTGCCATATTATAATTCTTTTCTCTCAATTAATAATTCGTTGACTTCTACATCTAATATTTCTGCGATTTTGTATAAGTCTTCTAAACTTGGTTGTCTCCTGTTTTGTGCGTAAGAGTTTACCATATTGTAACTCTTTCCCATTTGTTTGGCCAACCATTTTTGAGTTATCCCTTTCGTTCCTAAAACCTCTTTTATTCGGTTCATCTTTTACTATTTATTTCAAGGTACAAATGTAAATAATCTTTATGGATATCTCATTGAATGAGTACTATAATTATCATTCAGTTTGGGCAGGAAATTTTACTCTTTTAGTTTTTTTAGCTGGATTTGTGAGGTAGCAAAAAACTAAATGTGTAAAATGTGCGGTGGGTTTCAGCTTGTGGGTAACGGTTAGTATATGAGGCGTTGGGCGTTTTGAAACACCAAACTTTCAATTTACAACACTGTTTATTAATATTCGCAAACTTCAATTTAACTACCACTCGCCCAATGACTTATATACATTGTTACACCTGTTATTTATCTATTATTTCTTTAACTCTTTTCTTTAACTCTTCTGTGTCAGGTAAATACAACTGATATTTTGAAACAATTAATTTAGCTTTATCATTTAACATTGCATATTCCACCATAATATCATCCTTTTCTTCCGATAATATTATTCCGATGGGCTGATTATCATTTTCGTCATTTATCTCTTTCTCATAATATCCGAGATATAATTTCATTTGCCCAATATGTTCGTGTTCCACTTCACCTATTTTCAAGTCAATCAGAACATAACATTTTAGTTTTGTATGATAAAAAACCAAATCAACTTTATAATGCCTGTTGTTTAAAGTTATTCTTTGCTGTCTGCCAATAAATGCAAAGCCTTTCCCCAATTCAAGAAGAAAGCTCTGCAAATTATTGATTATTGCTTTTTCAATATCACTCTCTGTATACTCATAATTTTCAGGTATTCCGAGAAATTCAAAAACATATGGGTCTTTTGTTAAGTCATTTTCCGTTTCAACAATTTGTCCTTGTTTTGATAATTTCAAGATTTTATCTTTATCCTTGTTTAATGCAATTCTGTGAAACAGTCCTGTTTTTTTCTGTCTTTTCAATTCCCTGACAGTCCAGTTTTCTTTTATTGCTTGTTTTTGATAAAATTCTCTTGCCAGATTATCATCTATCTTCAAAAGTTCAAAATAATGCGACCAAGTTATTTTGTGAGACACTGTCTCACGATTTGGATATTTAATATAGAATTGTCTCATATATGATAAGTTGCTCCTACTGAACCCTTTCCCATGTTTGAGTTTTAAATCTTTTGAAATATTTAAAAGCAATTTACTTCCGTACTCGGCTTTCAATTCTCCTTTTTGTTCAAATTCGACAATATGTTTTCCAATTTTCCAATAAGCATTCAGCATTTCAATATTCACGGCAGAAATTACATTGCTTTTTGCTCTATTGTAAACAAATCCAATTCTTTCAACAAGTTCTTTGTATTCAGTATTTTTCTTCAATTTATCCATAATTATCAATTTGTGAGACGCTGTCTCACATTTCTGCTAAAATATCAAAATTTAATTGAAGTTTCATTATTATTTGTGGCTTCTTTTCTAATAGGTGGTAACTCTAAAATATATCTACATTTTGTACTTCCTTAATTCAACATCCGCCAAATCCGGTAACTGGTTTACCGGCTTGTCTAAATAAAGGTAAGCCGTTGACGACCAGTCGTCGGAACGATAAAAATTGGTCCAGCCTGTCATTAAATCGTCAGTAATCAGATTTACCGGTGGAACAGAATCCATTAATCCTATAAGAACTGTTTCGTCCTGAATTGAAATAGGGATCAACGGAGCTCCTTCCTTAATAAACTCAATAACTTTTTCTTCTTGATTACCTCCCATGACCTGAATGGTTACCCTGATTTCGTTTTTAAAATAAATTGGATCTGGAATATGATAACGATAAAATGTCCAGTAATCATTTTCATTATCGGCAAACAAACAACCCGTGTAACGGATCGTGAATTTCCCTTGACCCCAGGCTGTTCCAATGTAATCTTCGGTGCCGGTTCCAACCAGCGTTGGCAAATCGGTATCGCCATTGATGTACATTTTAACTTCGCCTTCGCCCCACCACGATTTTTTATAAACCGGATTTCCAATTACCCCAAAATTCACTCCCAGAAATCTTCCTTTCCCCTCAATTTGTGGCAGGATTGTGTAATCCACTCCAGGAGTTGTTGCTGTGTCGCGATTCCAAAAGCAATGAAAATATAGGTTTTCTTCATTCCACTCTTTCAATTTCACAAAATTGATGTCGTAAAAAATCATTTTCTGATCGGAATCGCTTTCGTTGGTGAGCAAAACTTTTGCCCCCGATTTGAACGGCATTGGAATAAAACAGTTGAACGACCGTCCTTTAGGATTGGCAAAAAGTTCGTTTTCGTGGGCAACCAATATTCCCAGCCCATCTCCGAAAAAATCGCCAAATGGAGCGGAAACTGCCGGTTTTTCATTTCCGTCCCAAAACATTTCAATTTTTAATGAGCGTAACATTTCAGGCGACTTGTCGCGAATGGTAAACCACATACGGGTAATAATTCTCATTCCATCAACATCCAGCAAAACTTTCGATTCACCTGCTTTCAAATAATCGTAAGATGCCCTTTTGCTCCTATATTTTCCTGACTGCCAACTCCTTTGCCAGATGTCGGATTTTCAAAACTGTTCCAACGTGTTTCGATATCCTGGCACTCAAAAAGTTGAGCATTCAAAATTTGATCTGCTGATTTTGGTTTTTCAGTTTGACATGAGAAAATGAAAAGAATTAATACAATTGTGGAAAATAATAGGTAGCAATTACGTTTCATAGGTAGTGAAGTATTTAATTATGCTAATTCTCAAAGATAAAAAATTAACCATTTATTTTGAATTTCAAAAACATCACCCGTACCACTTCCTTGTACGCCCCTGCAAATTTTCAAGAATATCGATAGCAGTATTTACATCGTTTACCACCTGAAAGTCGAACATACCTACACAAATAAAATCAGCACCATTTTTAAATGCCCAATTAAATCCATCTTCGGGTTTTAATGCACCGGCAGCCAAAACTTTAAATCCCATTACCGGAACTTTGGCGCGCTGAACAAATTCGGCAGTCCTGTCGGGGAACAAACAGAAAATATTATTGTGAAATTTGTTGTGATCGAGATAATTTTTCCCGTCCACTTCAAAAGGCACGCGGTTTTCGATGGGGTGCGCCGACCAGTATTTATCGTGGTGCATGGTTTTCATGTAATAATCGGGAATTATTCCCTGTTCTTCGCAGGCTATCAACGAATCGACAGTGTGCGAAGCCAGGCCGGCGGTGTAACCCTGACTGCGAATCCGACCAATCATTTTTTCGATTACATCAATCCGTTTATCGCGCACCAGCCAGTCGCACCAATTGCCTTGTACCTGAATAATATCAACTCCGTAATCGATGGCTTTATTGATATTTATAAAGTAGTCGTTGTCTTTCATATCGGGTGCTACTTGCGAAATAACTTTAATTTTGCTGCCCGTCATTTTTTTATACTTTGCCATCAACGCATTTGTAGGGAAACCAATGTTTATCGTATTTACCCCGGCTTTTTCGGCAAGCATCAAAGTTTCAAAAATCTTTTTTTCAGTGTTGTAAGCGCGAAAAAGGGAGGGGACGTAAATTAAATCGCGCGAGTGGGCCCAGCCACCAATCAAATTTCCACCCAAAACCAAGCGGCTAATTTCGTGCTCACCAATTTTCCCTTTCGGAAGTTCACCTTTTAATTCACTAATATCGGCACCGCCAATTTGAATGGTAGCCCCCGACAATGTATCGGTCCCAAACGTTTGACTCTCGCGAAATGCACCCCACCCTAAAACGCCAAGCGCAGGAATAGTCGCTAAATTTTTTAGTGCTTCTCTGCGTGAATTATCGGGTTCTGTCGATTCTTCGGGTTCATCAACAGCTTTCTTTTTTGAGGAAAATAGTTTTAAGGCATAAACTCCGTACCCTTTTTCTTTTATAAAAAGAAGTACAATTAATGCCAGTGCTTCAATCAAATTTTTATTTACGATGTATAAATTTCCTTCCACCGGGCCCATTAACGAACCACCAAACGGAGGATAAGCAAAATAATACAACATCAACAAAACAATTCCCGAAATGGAAGAAACACGAAGGGCCAAACCAACAAAAAGGCCCAAGCCAATTAAAATCAAACCTGCAATATTTGCCGGATCAACAATATTCATCAATGCTCCTGAGCTTCCCATCCACTGAAAAAAGCCAGAAAATGGTCCGGTAGAATTAGTTAAATAACCGGCAGCAGTCCAATTACCCATTGCCAGTTTCGAAATTCCTTCGTATAAAAAGTGCCACCCGATGGCAAGCCTAAAAACGGTGATCAGTAATTTCTTCCAATTCATATTTTTCGATTTTGTATATTTTTTGAAACATCAAAATACGTTGATTCAACAAATTCAACTATTAAAAGAAACGTATCTTATTCATATTTAAAAGAATAATGAAAATAAAATCTATATGTATGCCTTAATTTAGAATGAATCTTTCTCAAGACAATAATTAGTAGCAACAAACAGATGCTAATAAACTGTTCCCTCATTTTCTCAATTATATTTTTGACGTATGATCGAATTGTTTTTCTATTTTTGTGCTTCAACCAAAAGAAACAAAATGAGTAACGAATTTATACCAACCAACTATAAATTACAATCGGTAAAATCAGGTAAAATATTTAATGACGAAGGTTGGACGCTGGAGGCTCCAGGAGAAACAGAACCAACTTTAATCCGTGCTATTTACGAAAAAAAACAAATTGAAGTAAAAGACAATTCGTGGGGATTGTACAAATTTGCCGACTGGCTGCCAATTGGTCGCACCCTAAAAGGATCTTCGGCACCGATAACCTATAAAAGTGAAGGGTTGGCAAAAGAGCTTGGGTTAAAAAACCTTTGGATAACATTTAGCGGTTACTGGCCAGAAAAAGGGGCAACCATGAAAACCGGCTCATTCAAAGAAACAGAAGCGTATTCGGTTTGCGGGCGCATGACTCCCGAAATGGATAAAATACTCGTTGTAGCCTCTGCCGGAAACACTTCGCGCTCGTTTGCAAAAGTGTGTTCCGACAATAATATTCCATTACTTATCTGCGTGCCCGAAGATAATTTAAATGCACTTTGGTTTGATGCACCCCTAAACGATTGCGTGAAATTAGTGTGCAGCCGGTCGGGGAGCGATTATTTCGATGCCATCCATTTATCGAACATTGCTGCCGAAATAGAAGGTTTTGTTCCTGAGGGAGGAGCAAAAAATGTAGCCCGCCGCGATGGAATGGGAACAACAATGCTTTCGGCAACAACTACAATCGGACAAATACCCGATTACTATTTCCAGGCTGTTGGCAGTGGTACCGGTGCAGTTGCTGCTTGGGAAGCCAACTTGCGTTTAATAAGCGATGGAAGATTTGGCATCACAAAAATGAAACTAATGGTTGCCCAGAATTTGCCATTTACCCCAATTTACCATGCCTGGAAAGTGGACTCAAGAGATATGCTCCCCCACGATAACTATGAAGTTCGAAAACAAGTGGAAGAGATGGATGCAAAAGTTCTCTCGAACCGAAAACCACCGTATCCAATTGCAGGTGGTTTATACGATGCACTAAAAGACTCGAACGGAGAGGTGATGCAGGCAAACAACCAATATGCCCGCGAGGCCGGTGAATTGTTTGAAAAAACTGAAGGTATTGATATTCATCCGGCAGCAGCAGTGGCAGTTGCAACCTTAATTGAAATAGCTAAAAATGGAACAGTTGAAAAAGATGCAATAATAATGCTGAATATTACCGGAGGTGGCGAAAAAAGATTCAAATCGGAAAATGAACTTTTTTATCTGAAACCTGAGCTTATTTTTGATATCGATCCGGATCCAGACGATGTAGTGAAACAAGTTTCAAAACTATTCAAATAAAATAGATTGCCCCCTTTTTTGAATAAATAGCCTCCCTCAAAAGTAGGTGTAATCGTTATATTTGTCGTCGTATTTATTAGAACTAAAACAGTTATACATCAATAAAAAATCAATCATGTCGAAACGTATCCGTTCTACACAACTTTTACTGCTATTTGTTTTTGTTGCATTGATTTCTTGTAACCGGTACACCGATTATTCAAATGTACCTTTCGAAGAAACAAATCCTCCGGCCTGGCAAGACGAAACAGTATTCCAGATTAACAAAGAAGTACCACATGCGCATTTTATCCCATTTGCAACTGAAGAGCAAGCCCGTACCGATGATAAATGGCAGTCGCCATTTATTCAATCGTTAAACGGGATCTGGAAATTTAATTTGGCCCATAATCCATCCGAAAGGCCGGTTTGGTTTTATAAAGATGATTTTGATACACGCAAATGGGATGAAATCAAAGTTCCTGCCAACTGGGAATTAGAAGGTTACGACTACCCCATTTATACCAATGTAAAATACCCGCACAAAAAAACCCCGCCTACCATTCAGGCAGATTACAATCCGGTGGGTTCATACAAACGTACTTTCAAAATTCCTGCTAAGTGGAATGGAGACGAGGTTATCCTGCATTTTGGGGCAGTTAGTTCTGCCATTAATGTTTGGGTAAACGAACAATTTGTGGGTTACAGCGAAGACAGTAAAACTCCTGCCGAATTCAATATTACAAAATATTTAAAAAGTGGGCAAAACTCGCTGGCAGTTGAAATTTTCCGATGGAGCGATGCTTCTTATCTGGAAGATCAGGATTTTTGGCGAATGAGTGGAATTACCCGCGATGTGTATTTAGAAGCACGCAAGCAACAACAAATCCAGGATTTCAGGGTAATTTCCAGTTTAGACGAATCATATACAACTGGCATTTTCGAATTAAACATTGCGGTGCTAAATATTGGAGAAAAAGCATCTTCGGGAGTTATTGAAGCTAAACTTTTAGATTCTGGAATAACGGTAAAAGGGTTTTTAAAGGAACTGTCAATTGGAAAATCGAATATATTATTTGATGTTGCCATTCCAAATGTAAAAAAGTGGTCGGCTGAGATTCCTAATTTATATGAACTCATAATAACCCTTAAAAACGAAAAAGGTATAATTGAAGTAATCAAACAAGAGGTTGGTTTCCGTACCGTTGAAATTAAAAATGCCAACTTGCTTGTAAACGGAAAATATGTATATATAAAAGGAGCCAACCTTCACGAACACAACGACAAAACCGGACATGTTCAGGATAAAGAAACAATGCTGAAAGATATTAAAACAATGAAAACATACAACCTAAATGCAGTGCGGACTTCTCACTATCCGGAGCCGGCACTGTGGTACGAACTCTGCAATAAATATGGACTGTACATTGTTGACGAAGCAAACATAGAATCGCATGGAATGGGCTACGGACCAAAATCGTTGGCAAAAAATGAAAGCTGGAAAGCAGCACATTTGTACCGTACAAAAAACATGTTCGAACGCGATAAAAACCAACCCTGTATTATAATTTGGTCCTTGGGCAACGAAGCCGGAAATGGTGTAAATTTCGAGGCAACTTACGACTATTTAAAATCGGTTGACCAAACCCGCCCTGTACAGTACGAACGTGCCGGACATGAATATAATACCGATATTTTTTGCCCAATGTACGCACGTATTGAAAGCATGGAAAAATATGCGCTTAGCAAACCAGACAAGCCCTTAATACAGTGTGAATATGCACATGCCATGGGAAATAGTGTTGGAAACCTTCAAGATTACTGGGATTTAATTGAAAAATACGACGTGTTGCAAGGTGGTTTTATTTGGGACTGGGTTGACCAGGGTTTGCTTACAACGAACGATGCCGGAGAAGAATACTGGGCGTACGGTGGCGACTTTGGTCCCGACACGGTTCCTTCCGACGGGAACTTCTGTATTAATGGTTTAGTTGATCCTGACCGAACTCCTAAACCTGCTTTATTAGAGGTGAAAAAAGTGTATCAGAATATTGGGTTCAGTGCAGTAAATTTAAAAACAGGTACGATTTCAATTAAAAATAAATATTCGTTTTTGAATCTTTCGACATTCGATTTTGTGTGGGAAATTATTGGCGATGGAATTGTTGTTGACCACGGAAAATTAAATAACATCGACCTTGCTCCTGGCGAAACAATTAATGCAACTATCGATTATACAATTCAACCACAACCGGGTGTTGAGTATTTTTTAAACCTAAAAGCCAATCTGAAAAAAGATTGGAGTTTAGTTGAAGCAGGAACAGAAATGGCTGCAGAACAATTTGAATTGCCCGTTTTCAAAATTGCCCCTAAAACAAATACTGCACAATTTGCTACTGTAACTTTAGAAGAAAACGAAACATCAGCAACCGTTTCCGGTGAAGGATTTGCAGTTACGTTCAACAAAAAAGATGGTGTAATTTCAAGTTTTCAAAACGGGGGTACTGAATTATTGAAGAGTGGCCCAATTCCAAATTTCTGGCGTGCTCCCACTGATAACGACTTTGGAAACGGCCTGTACAAACGCAATCGTGTTTGGCGAAAAGCTGGCGAAAACAGAAAAGTTACCAGCGTATCTGTTTCTAAAATTGAAAACAATAAAGTTAGGATTGAATTCAAATTTAATTTATTGGATGAAGCAAACGAAGCCATCGCAAAATACACCTCAATTTATACAGTGTATGGTTCCGGCGATGTGGTGGTAAACAACAATTTCAAAATAACTAAGGACAAACTGCCCGACATTGTAAGAATGGGAATGAATTTGGTAATGCCACGCCGTTTCGACCAAATGAGCTGGTTGGGCCGTGGACCGCAAGAATCGTACTGGGACAGAAAAACAGGTGCTTTTGTTGGATTGTACAGCGGAAGTGTTGCCGACCAATATTGGGCTTATATTCGGCCTCAGGAAAATGGAAACAAAACAGATGTACGCTGGTTAACCATTACCGATAAGGCAGGAAATGGATTGCTGTTTTCAGGAATGCCACTGCTGGAAGTGAGTGCCCATCATAATATTATGGAAGATTTTGAGTCACTCGAACGTACCGATGGCCGCCAAAGACCGGGTGAAAAAGTTGTGAACCGCCACACTACCGATGTAAAACCACGCGACCTTACTTCGGTTAATATCGACTTTAAACAAATGGGTGTTGGTGGCGACAACAGTTGGGGTGCAAGGACCCACCCAGAATATTGTTTAACGGCAAAGGAATACAGTTATTCATTTAGAATGAAAGGTATTTCTGGAAAAGACAAGCCAGCAGTATTAGCAAAAATGAAATTTTAAAACTTAACAAAAACCACAATAAAAGAACCGTTCTTTCTATTTTTCAGATAGAGAGAACGGTTCTTTTTTCGAAATGCCCTGTTGCCCTGAAGAGTAAGAGATTTCATCTCTTTTCAAAATGTTAAGATTACTTCTTCCGTTAAAGGTTTGTGAAGAAATAACATGACTGGAATTGACGAAGTTTGCGTGTAAAAGAACGAGTTAAAATCCACTTTTCGGAGTGGACTCATCAGTTGGTTTTATTAAAAGAAAGGAAATAAAAATGACGTTCGCTTATTTTAAATAATCGCCCCCAGTTGAATTCACTACCTTTGTACCCAAACAAAAAATAAATAATGGAATTACTTACCAACAGTTATTTTGCGCTGAGTTTAATCGTTGCTTTGGGTTTTATTTTAGGGCGGATTAAAATTTTCGGGCTTTCACTTGATGTATCGGCAGTAATTTTTGTGGCCTTGGTTTTTGGGCATTTTGGAGTCGTAATCCCAAAAGATTTCCAAACGCTTGGGCTGGTTTTATTCATTTTTACAATCGGTCTTCAAGCGGGACCTGGTTTTTTCGAATCGTTTAAAAAAGATGGAAGACAGTTGGCAATTTTTGCTTCCCTGCTTATTCTTACCGCAGGTATTCTTACAGTGCTGATAATTTTACTTTTTGATATTGATAAAAATATTGTTATTGGTTTATTTACAGGTGCATTAACAAGTACTCCCGGCTTAGCTGCCGCTATTGACTACACAGGTTCGCCCCTTGCTTCAATAGGTTATGGAGTTGGCTACCCATTTGGAGTTATTGGAGTTATTCTTTTCATCCGCTTCCTTCCCAAAATTTTAAAAAGTTCATTAAAAGATTCGGAGAAAGATTACCTTCAAAAAACAAAAAATGAATTCCCTGAGATTCTAACCCGTAATTTTATTGTTGAAAACAATAATGTTGCTGGTAAATCAATTGGGGAACTTCGGATTAGATATATGACCAAAGCGGTTGTATCGCGTGTTGTTCACAATGGCATTGCCATAACACCTTCAACTGAAACCATTCTTCAGAAAGGGGATTTAATAAAAGCAGTTGGTTCAGAAAAAGCACTTGAAAATGTACATGTTCTAATTGGCCCGATTACTGAAAAAGAAATTTTACTCGACTCAAAATATGGTGTTCAATCGGTTTTGGTGACCAACAAAGAAGTAGTCAACAAAACAATTGGACAAATCAACCAGTTGCATACTTACAATGCTACAATTACAAGAATTCGTAGGTCGGGTATTAATATTTCACCCTCTCCAAGTTCGAAATTACAATTTGGCGATAAACTTATAATTGCCTGTAGTAAAGCTAATATGAAAATTGTTGGCAATATTTTTGGGAACGAACAGAAAAGACTTTCTGATACAGATATTCTTCCTGTTGCTTTGGGGATTATCATCGGAGTTTTAGTAGGTAAAATTAATATCGAATTAGGCTCTTTTTCGTTTAGTCTCGGCTTAACCGGGGGCGTACTAATTACTGCACTTGTATTAAGTAGAATTGGCAAAACCGGAGCAATT